>JAPLKS010000018.1 GCA_026387915.1 Gemmatimonadota bacterium | reverse complement strand
CGCGCCAGACGTCATCGTCGTCGCGCCCGTCGATGACCGGTGCCTTCAGTGCCCGCGTGGCCCGCGCCGTCGTGTTCGCTTCCACCACCACGGGCGCGCCCCGCGTCGGGCGAGGGGGGAGCGCCGGCACAGCAGCATTCGCGACACCCTGAAAAGCAAAGAGCAGCGTGGGGAACAAGAACGGGTGTCCTGAGTGGGGAAGAAACAGGGAGGCACACAACGGCCCAGACCAGCGCATTCACTCTACGAACCCGCGTGTCCAGAAGATTCGACACTCCTCGGCTTCAAAAGGTTGGACAGGCGATTTCGTCTCAGTTTGGTACGCCTTGGCCGGAGGGGTGTTGACCCGCGCACCCTCGGGTTACCTTCGACACAACTATTCAGACGGATTTCCAGCAGCGGCGACTTGAGGGCGGGGCCCATGCGTCCACATCCCGAACATCACGACGCACAAGCGGTTGCGGCGCTCCTCGCGCCGGACATTCTCGACCTGCTCGAGACATCGCCGAGTTCGATCGCCGCCGACACCGAGGAAATGCACCCGGCCGACTTGGCCGATGTTGCCGAAAAAATGCCGCGGGAGTCGGTGCCGCTGTTCCTAGCCGCACTTCCGGCCTCGCGCGCCGCCTCGATTCTCGAATATCTGCACGAAGAGCTCCGCACGGAGCTGTTCGAGGCCATGAGCCCCGAGCAGGCCGCGTTGCTCATTGCGCAGATGCGCCCCGACGATCGCGCCGACACCCTCGACGAGATTGACGAAGACCACGCGGAAGACATCGTCGAAGCGCTGCCGCAAGCGACGCGCGACGAAACCGAACGCCTGCTCGAATACGCGGCCGATACGGCGGGTGGTCTGATGACCACCCAGTTCGTGTCAGTCCCGGAGACCAACACGGTCGAGGTCGCCTTGGCGAGCGTGCGCGAGATGGCCCGCGCCGGACGCCGCGAAGCGATGAACACCGTCTACGCGGTCAACGAGTTCGGCGCCCTGACCGGCGTGCTCTCGCTTCGCGAACTGCTCGCCGCCCCCGAGGGCGCGCGCATCAGCGACGTGGCGTGGACCGAAGTGCGCCACGTGCATCCCACGGCCGACCGTGAAGACGTGGCCCGCCTCACCACCGAGTACGACCTCGTGGCAGTGCCGGTCCTCGACAACGAAAATCGGCTGCTCGGCGTGGTCACCGTCGACGACGTCATTGACGCCATCCAGGAAGAACAGACCGAGGACGTCCAGAAACTCGGCGGTATGGAGGCGTTCAATGAGCCCTACATGCAGATGAGCGTGTTGGGTATGCTCAAGAAACGCGCGGGCTGGCTGTCCATTCTGATGGTGAGTGAAATGTTCACCACGTCTGCGCTCCAACACTTCGACACCGAACTCAACAAACTGCCGGTGCTCACGCTGTTCATTCCGCTCGTCATGAGCAGCGGCGGTAACTCCGGTTCGCAGGCCACCTCGCTCATCACCCGCGCGATGGCCCTCAAGGAAGTGCAACTCAAGGACTGGTGGCGTGTGGCGGCGCGCGAACTTCCCACGGGAATCGCGCTCGGCTCCATCCTCGGCGTCATCGGCCTCATCCGCGTCTTCGTCTGGCAGTACTTCGGCCTGTACGATTACGGCAAGAACGGCGTGCCGTACCAACTGGTGGCGCTGAACACGTTTTTCTCGCTCATCGGCATTGTGATGTTCGGCTCGCTCGCCGGTTCGATGTTGCCGTTTGTGCTACGGCGCCTCGGATTCGACCCCGCGAGCGCATCGGCGCCGTTCGTGGCAACGCTCGTGGACGTCACCGGCCTCATCATCTACTTCTCCGTCGCTCTTCTGGTGCTCGGCAAGTACATGGGTAGCTGACCACGGCATGACATAATGTCGCCCGCACGGTCACGCTCGGGCCCTGAGTCTACGGGCGTGGGCACGGCATTCACGCTGCTGGCCGCGCTGGGGTTTGCGGCGGTGAGCACGCTCACGACCGTAGCCGTCGCCGAACAGCTCTCGCTCTACAACGTGCTGACCTGGCGCTATGTGCTTGCCAGCGTCGTGATGGTTATGTGGGTGGGATCGCGCTCGCACGCGCGCATGCCATGGCGTGAGGCGGCGCGTTTCATTCTGGTGGGTGGTGGAGGCCAGGCATTCGTGGTCGGCCTCGCACTCTCGAGTCTGCAGTACGTGTCGGCGGCCACGCTCGCCTTTTTGTTCTTCACCTTTCCGTCGTGGGTCACGCTTGTGCACGCGGTCCGGGGCGCTGAGCCGCTCACAGCGCGGCGCGTGGCGGCACTCCTTCTCTCGTTCGGCGGGACTGTGGTGATTGTCGTGTTGCCCGCCCTTGAAGCCGGTGGCGGTACGTCAACTATTGCGATGGGCGGTCCCGCGATGCGTGGCGCCGCGCTCGCGCTCGGCGCGGCCGTTGTCTACGGGTTGTATATCCCGCTGATGGGGTGGATGCAGAAGTCGCACCCTGCGTCGGTGACGAGTGCCTATGGCACGATTGGGGCGGCCATCTGTTTTCTTATGCTCGCCGCTGGCAATCGCACGTTCACCACAACCATGAGCCCGACGGCGTGGGGCGCGATCATCGCGCTGACGCTGTTGAGCACGGTGCTGCCCTCCCTGTTCTTTTCGATGGGGCTCAGGCGGCTCGGACCAGTGCGCACAGCAAGCATGTCAGCCATCGAGCCCTTTCTCACCGCGCTGCTCGGCGCCGTGGTACTGCATCAACCGATCACCGCCCCAGTGATCGGTGGCGGCGCGATGATTGTCGCCGCGGTTGTCGTGCTGCAGTTCCGTCGCGAACGAGTCGCTTAGGCGGCTGGCGTGCGGCGCAGGAGGAAGACGGCGCCGACGACCGCGATGGTCGCAAAGCTGAACCACTGCATCGCGTAGCTTCGGTGCGGCCCTTCGTCGAGGATCGGCGTCGGCATGCGAACGGGCACGGAGTCAGCGTGCAGGGCGCTGTCGGAGGTCTGCACGAGCAGATATGGCGCAATCGGCAGCCCCACGAGCCTCGCAATCCGCGCTCGATCCAAGCGGTGCACCACTTTCGTGGTGTTGGTCGCCGCGTCCGTGGCGGGGTAGGTCTCGAGGTATCCAGACACCGTCGCGGAATCGCGTTCACGCCAGCGGGAGTAGTCGATGGTGGAGGCGTCCTCGGAATACGCCCAGCCACGATTCACCATCACCACCGTGTCGCTGCCGGCGAGTCGAACCGGAGTGAGGATGTTGACCCCCGGCGAGCCTTCACGCGTTCGGGCACCCCAGGCGATCTCACGGTCGTACAGGTAGACGCCGCGCGCCGTGGCACGGCGATAGTGCCCGGCGCCGGTGTCGGACGGCACCGCCGTGAAGTCGACCGGCGGAGCCGCCAATCGTGTTTCGAGCGTCGCATTGAAGGCGCGGCGCTCGGAGAGGCGGGAGAGTTGCCACACACCCAGCCGCGCAAAGAGGGCAGCAAAGGCGAGCGGGACAATGAAGCCGAGGAGTCGTCGCGACATGCGGGGAAGTCTACCACCCATCGGAGAACCGCGCACGGGGGGGAGAAAGTGCGCACCGCGCATGTAATGTGACGCGCGTCACAGGAGAAATCGGCCTCAAATGCTTTCGCGTGAGGGGGGAAGGCCGATAACTTACGGGGTTCGCCCGCCACGGTATTTCGGTCGGGACCGACCGCCCACTCTCGTCCCGACCGCCTCGAACGCATGCGCTTTCGCTTTTCACCCCGCTACCGATTGGCCGCGCTGTTGCCGTTGTTTGGCGCCGCCATTCTGCTGAGTTGTGGCCGAGAGGTCACGGCTCCTGCGGCGGGCATACTGCGATTTGCGCGCGGGTTGTCGTTCAACACGGTGTTCCCGAGCGTCTTACAACAGTCGAATGCGACGAGCCTGGTACCGTTTACGAAAGTGCGCGTGGTGCTCCGTCGCGCCGACGGATCGGTGGCGCTCGACACGCTTGTCAATTTTCCCTCGGGCTCCGATTCTGTCACGTTGAGTTTGACGGTGCCACTCGCCTCCACTGCCCCAGCCTCTGGAGAGCCGCTCAGCCTCAATCTTGGCTACATCAACGCAGCGGGCGACACGGTATTCAAGGGCGGACCCGTCGCGGTGACGGCGACCCCGGCGGTGGCCGGTGCGCCCGCGCCGCCGCCGGTTGAGGTGAAGGTCAACTACACCGGCCCCGGCGCGAGTGCCAGCAAGGTGCGCATCGCGCCAAGGTCTGTGACGGTGAATGTGGGCGATGGATTTGCGTTTACCGCGGCGGCGCTCGATGCGAGTGGCGCGGCCGTTCCGAATACGCCCGTGGTGTGGGTGTCGTCGAACCCTGCGATTGCGGCACTGGCATCTGCGACCGGCGGCGCCGGCACTGCGCTCGCGCGCGGCACAGCGCGCATCATCGCGCAGTTACTCACCGGCCCCACCGACACCGTGGACGTGACGGTGAATGCGAAGCCAGGGTCCGTGAACGTCGTCTCCGGTGACGGCCAGAGCGCCGCGCCGAATGCGGCCTTGCCACAGCCGCTCGTCGTGCGCGTGCTCGGCAGCGATGACAAGCCGCTGGCAGGCGTTGCCGTCACCTTTGCGGTGACCTCCGGTGGCGGATCGATTGAAACGACGAGCGCCACATCAGATGTGGGTGGACTTGCCAGCACGACGTGGCGACTCGGTCCCATCGAAGGCACACAGACCGTCACGGTGTCGGCGGCAGGGATTCCCTCACCAGCACGATTCTCGGCCAGCGCGGTAGTGCCGCAGGCCTCGCGACTCGCCTTCTCCAGTCAGCCGTCGTCGGTATTGCTCGGCAGTGCGCTTGGCACGGTGAGCGTCGTGGCGCAGGACGCCGATGGAAATTTTGCGTCGGGGTTCAACGGCGCGGTGACGGTTTCGCTCAACGCCGGAAGCTCTGGCGCGACACTCAGTGGCACGACGACGGTGAACGCCGTCGGTGGCGTGGCCACGTTTACTGGCTTGACCGTAAGCGCGGTCGGCACCGGTATGCGGCTGTTGGCGGCGTCTGGATCGTTGTCGGCCGCGGTGTCGCAGACATTTGACATCACGCTAGGCGAGGCGGTGTCGCTCGCGTTTACAACGTCGCCAGGCAACGTGTCCGCCGGCGCCACACTCGCCCCGTCGCCGACGGTAACGGTGCTCGACGCCGCAGGTCATGTGGCCACGGCGTACAAGGGCAACATCACAATCGCGATTGGCACCAATCCCAGCGGCGGCGTGTTGAACGGTTCGCTCGCGTTCGTGCCGGTGAATGGCGTGGTGCACTACGACAATCTGTCGATCAACAAGGGCGGCAAGGGCTATACGCTCGTCGCGACGTCGGGGTCGCTCAAGTCGGCTACAAGTAGCGCCTTCGACATTGGGTTGCTCCCCGCGAGCTTGATCACGGCCACGAGCGGCGACGCGCAGAGCGGCGTTGCGGCAGCGGCGCTCGCCAAGCCGTTGGTGGTGCAGACGGTGGATGCGTTCTTCAACGGCGTGGCCGATGTGACGGTGACCTTCGCCGCCGCCACGGGCGGCGGCACCCTGTCGCCGACCACTGTGAAGTCCGACAAAAACGGCTTTGCGCAAACCACCTGGACGCTCGGCACTCTAGTGGGCGCGCAGAGCGCGACCGCCAAGGCCGCAGGGGTTCAGAACACCGTGACCTTCAATGCGACGGGCACGGCGAACACCCCCAAGTCCATGAAGTTCGTGCTGCAACCCGCGAGTGTCGCTGCCGGAGCATCGCTCGGCACGCTCACGGTGCAAGCAGTGGATAGCCTCGGCAATCTCGCGTCCGCATTCACCGGTGAAGTCACGCTCAAGCTGAGCGGCGGCGGCACAACGGCCGACAGCGCTGCGCTCGCACTCTCTGGCACGACGACCGCGAAGGCTGTCGCCGGCGTGGCATCATTTACGGGGCTCTCAGTTTCGCGCGTTGGCAAGAGTTATCTGTTCACGGCCACCGGCGCTGGCGTTGCCAACACGGGCACGAGCGCATTGTTCGACATCGACGCAGCGGCGGCGTCCAAGCTCGCGGTGCGCACGAACCCCGGCACCACGTCGGCGGATTCCACGCTCACGGCGCCGGTATTCGAAGCACAGGATGCGTTTGGAAACTTGGTGAGTGGATTCACTGGCGCAGTGACGATCGCCATTTCGACCAACCCGGGCAGTGGCACATTGAGCGGCACTAAGACCGTCAACGCCGTAGCTGGCGTGGTGACCTTCCCGGGGCTGAACATCAACAAGACCGGCACTGGCTACGTGCTGACCGCATCGACCACCGGCCTCACGAGTGCCGGCACGGCGGCGTTCACGGTGTCGGCTGGCGCACCGAAGGCATTGACCGTGGTGAGCGGCAACGCACAAACGGGCTCGGCGTCCACCGCCCTGTCGTCGTCGATTGTGGTATCGGTGACCGACGCCAACTCCAATGCGGTGCCGTCGGAGAACGTGACCTTCACCCCCGCGAATGGCGGATCGGCGTCGCCGACGAGCAGCTCCACCGACGCCAGCGGGCAAGCGCAGACTACGTGGACGCTTGGCAGCACCGTGGGCGCACAGACGCTCGCCGTCAGCGGAACGAGGTTAGCCTCGCTTGCGAAAACGGTCACCGCCACGGCCACCGCAAACGCCGTGATCACCTGGACCGGCACGACCAGCACCGCGTGGGGCACGGCCTCAAACTGGTCGCCCGCGACGGCGCCGACGAGCACCGATTCCGTGTTGATCGCTTCGGCGACCAATCAGCCCGTGCTTTCGATTCCTGTCACGGTGAAGTCCGTGACGATCGCATCGGGTGCGACGCTGGCGCTCGGCACCAATGGGCTGACGGTGAGTGGTTCGCTCGCCAATAGTGGCACGATCAGTGGCAGCGGCACCATCACGATGACGGGCACCGGGCAACTGCGCGGCGCAGTGCCAACGGCCGTCACGCTCTCGGGCAGTACGACCATCGCCGACGCGACCACGGTCAGCTCAATGACGGTGTCGGGCGCGCTGAATCTCGGCGTCGCCCATCTCAAGGTGACCAACAGCATCGCCACGAGCGGATCTGGCACCATCACGATGGCCGCGGCCGCCGATTCCCTCACCGTGACCGGCAACATCACCTTTGGCGGCGGATCGCAAACCAGCAAGTTGACGGCCGGCAAGATTCTATTGGCGGGTAACTTTACGCAGAGTGGAACGATCACCGACGCATTCCGCGCGAGCGGATCGCACGAGGTGGTGCTCAACGGTACGGGGACTCAGGTTGTGACGTTCGCGAAACCGGATTCGAACTTTGCACCGGCGTGCACCGCATCCTGCTTCTATGATCTCCGGGTTGCCAAGAGCACCGGCAAGGTCACGATGTCCAGCACCGTGAAGGCGACGCACGATATCACCTTCACTTCTGCCGATTCCGTTGGCGCCGGGAGTTTTGACATTCTGGCCGCGCACTACGCGAACCTCGGCAACATCAGCAGCGTCAAGGCTCGTCGCGTAGGCTACGGTCCCGGCGTCCTCACGCGCGGCGGCGGATTCACGGTGGACTCGCTCGTGGCATTCGGGGACACCGTTCAGATTCCGTTGTCGGAGAACCTCCCCACCATCACACGCGGTATCGTGAAGCTTCCGACGCGGGTGAATGCCGGTGCGAGCATCTATGCGGACAGCGGCCTGTTGCTTGTCTCCGGTAACGATACGGTGGCTGGCACGCTCAGCACGCGCAACACGGGTGCCATTAAAATTACAAATTCCGGCGACCAGCTCGTCGTGATCGGCAATGCCACCTTCGGCGGCGGCTCGACCACGGGACTCCTCACCGACGGCGAAATCGAGTTCGAGGCGGACTTCCGGCAACTCGGATCGGCCTCGTCATTCGCGCCGAGTGGGAACTTCAAGGCGACTTTCTCTGGCGCAACCCCGTTGGTGTTCTTCACCGACACCTCAGCAAGCTTTTTCCGAAACCTCAAACTGGAAGGCGGCTCGATCCCCCGGCTCACCTCGAGCGCACACATCACGGGCACACTATCCCGGGGCAATGGATCCTCGAACACGGGCTTCTCTGCCACCGGCACTACCCAGTATCTCACCGTGAGTGGAATCGACAACAGCAGCTCAAATCCGATTGTCTTCAACAATGTTGGACTCAAGGTGGTGAACGGCACCACCAGTGTTACCGCGATGGGTCCGGGAATTTTCAACAGTTTTCCCGCGAACTTTACTGGCTACATGCTTGAGGTGAACCGGACACAGGCGACCGCCATCGTGTTCTCTGGCTGGAACTTCAACAACCAGACGCTCTCGGCAGCGGGACGCTACGTCTTCAACTCCGGTAGCACGAACATCTCGTTCCCCCTCGTGACAAACCCAACCAACACCGGCTGGGTGCTCAACACGCAGTACGGCATCGGCAGCGGCGCAGGCACCGTCACCTTCCCGTGATCCTTGGTGCCGGCGCGACTTACGCGCAAACGGGGGCGGCGCTGAGCGCCGCCCCCGTTTGGCAAGTGACAGGCGCCGCACACGCTAAAACAATGGCAACTGATCGCCGAGCGCTGCTGGATCCACCACTGTCTGCCCGAGCAGACGCTGCAACTGGCGCACACTCGCCGGACTGTGCCCAGCGAAATGGTTGTTCACAAATCCATAGGCAACGCGCAACGTCGCCGTGAGCGCGGGCAACACCGCGGCCCATTGCTCGAGTTCCGCGGTGCGATCCACCTGCACGCGCGAATAGTCCACAATACTGCGGTCCGGCCCCATCCACCGCACATAGGCAAAGTCAGCCGTGGGCCGCGCGGCCAACGCGAGCATGGTCTTGCGCGGAATCCAGCGCGCGTCCACCAGCGCCAGCGCCACACGATGCTCGGTAAGCAACGCGAGCGTGGGGTCGGTGGCCCATCCGCGCTGCCGAAACTCAATCGCAAAATCGAGGTCGCGCGGGAGTGTGGCGAGAAATGCCGCGAGCGCATCCACTTCACTCGCCGCAAAATCGGGGCCCATCTGAATCAGGATGGGGCCGAGCTTCGGCCCCAGTTCGCGCGCGACATCGGTGAACCGCTGCAGCACGTCGCCCGCATGCCGCAGTCGCAACTCGTGCGTGATTTCTTGCGGCAGCTTGAGGGCAAACACGAACTGTTCGGGGGTGCGCTCGGCCCATCCACGGACGGTATTCGCGGCAGGGACCGCGTAAAAGGTACTGTCCACCTCGACCGCAGAAAATGCGCGGGCGTAGGTGCTCAGAAAATTCTGCGGCTTGGTCTTGCTGGGATACATCGGCCCAACCCACGCCGTGTAGTTCCACCCTTGGCAGCCCAAGCGGATCTCGGCCGGCATGGCTACGGCGCGCTCCGCGCGGCAAGCGCATTCGGCGCGATCACATTGAAGGTGACCGTGATAAACACGGGCGAGTTGGTGATTCCCGCCGCCGCCGACACAACAGGCACCCTCGCCAGATACGCGCCTGGCACAATCCCCGTGGCATTCACCGCGAGCGTGAGTGTGGCGGGCGCGGCGGTGGCGCTCAGTTCGGCACTGAGCCATCCGGTGGCCGCGCCGCTGACATAACTCACCGAGCCAACGGACAGTGCGTTGAGCGTGCCGTTGGCGCTGTTCGTCACCGCGATCTGCTGCGTCGGTGCGGTGGCACCGGTGGGCGTCGCACTGAACGTGGCAGACGCAGCCGACACGGCGATAGCTGGAGCGAATATCGTCAGCGACACCGTCACGAGTTGCGGGCTATTCGTCACGCCCGTCGCTGACGATCGCACCGGCAGTGTCGCCGAATAGTTGCCACCGCTCAGCGCGCTGATAAACGGCGTGAGTGTGATCGTTGACGGGGCGTTCGATGAACTGGTGGTGGTCGAGAGCCATCCTGTGGGCTCACCCGTGTTATACGCCACGGGCCCTGCCGTCACTGATGTCAGTTGTCCGCCTCCGGCATTGCTGACCACAACCGCCTGTGCGCCCGGACCAGCGCCGCCGCGCGGCCCACTGAACGACACGAAGTTGGTGGAGAGCCCGATCGCGGGGGTATTCGCATTGGGCGCGCCGCCGGGCCCGTCGAGCGGCGCGTCTGCGTGCGAGAGGCACGACGACACCCCCCACAACAGCGGGATCATACTCGTGAGACGAAACGCTCGCGCCAGCATCACGCTACGGTACGACCGGCACCGGCGTCGGCGCAATCACCTTGAACCCACCACCTCCGGAGCCCGACCCGCCCAGTGCCTTGCTCGGATCGTGTATGATCGACACCGACGCCACCCCCACCCCACCGTGATCATCCGTCGCCGTCACGAGGACGTCGTATGGCCCCGCTTGCAGGTCGGCGATCACGATCTTCGCGACCCACAAAAAACTGAGGCCCAAAGCGCCTACTGGCGTGAGTTTCATCTCCATCACTTTCCGCTCGATGGATGCCATCACGGTTGCAATAGGAAAATTGGATTTCACTCCTGCGGCCACCAAGAGCGTGTCGCCTATCGTCACCGCCGCTGATGGTTCTGCAAAGCTCACTTCAAGCGCGCTGCCGGCTGTGCCGATCACCGCGATGGTCGCCGTGCCTGTTCGCCCTTCACAGGTGGCGGTCAACAGCGCCGTGCCCGACGTCATCGCCGTGACCACTCCTTCGGCTGACACGGTGGCCACGGCTTTGGCCCCCGAACTCCACACCACCGCACGATCGGCAAGCGGACGGCCGGCACTGTCGCGCAACGTCGCCACCAGCGCCTGCGTCTGACGCGGCGTGAGATTCGCCGACGACGGCGTGACGCCAATCGACGCGATCGGAAGCGTGATCGTAAAATGCGCGGAAGCACTGATGCCTTCACTGGTCGCCGTAATCACCGCCGCCCCAGCTGCGCGCGCCACTACAATACCGGCGGCCGTCACGGTGGCCCGCGTCGTGTCAGAACTGCTCCACACCACCGTGCGCCCCGGGAGCGGTGCGTCGCGCACGTCACGCGGCACCGCCATTACGGCCTGCGAACTCCCCACACCGAGCGCGGTGACACTTGGCGTGAGCACCATACTGGCCACGGCCACGTTCAACACGGTCAGTTCCGCGTGCCCGATCTTTCCGCCGAGTGATGCGGTGACCGTCGTGCGACCAGGAGCGATACCAGTGAGACGGCCGTTCTCAAAAATTTGCGCGACTTCGTTGGATTCAATCGTCCACACGGGGGAGCCCGCACCCATAGTCGCGCCATTGGCGTCGAGGGCAATCGCGCGTGCCGACGATGCCTCACCCACGCGGATGGTTGTGGGCGCGAGGGCGACGGTGACGGTCGCAACCGTCGGCGCCGGTGGAGCAGCCGTCACGCTGTTGGCCGTTCCGCCGCCGCATCCGACTAGCAGCAACACCCCGCACGTTGCGGCGTGCGCTTTGACCGGAGTTGCTCTGCGAATGGCGGGCACCTGCTCAAACTATGCGTTCCGGCAGAGGAGGAACAGCGTGAGGCGCACGCACGGTCTCTAAACACCAGCACACGGACCCGCTCGCGCGCACCGGACCGGACTCGCACGCCCCTCTCGCGTCCAGCCCCACCCGACGCCAACTTTGCACGATGTCTTTGCTCGCGCTCTTTCCGTCGCTTCTCGCCCGCCGAAGCACCGTCGCCCTCGAATGGGCCGGTCCCGACGGCCGCGTTACCGCGTTCTCCTTTGGCGACATCGAGGACCGCAGCAATCGCCTCGCGCACGCCCTTACCGCGCGCGGCCTCGTGAGCGGCGACCGATTGGCGGTGTTCCTCGCCAATCGTGTGGAGTTCATTGACCTGTATCTCGCCTGCGTCAAGCTCGGCGTGATTTTTGTGCCGGTGAACGTGCTCTACCGCGAGCGCGAAATCCGCCACATCCTCACCGATGCGGCCCCCGTCGCCATTGTCACCGGCCCATCGCTCCGCGAGCACTTGAGCACGGACGACCGCGTGTGGCTGATTGACGACCTCACCGCCGAAGCCGCACCGCGTTCGGCCGAACGCCCCATCAGCGCTTGCTCGCACGCGACGCCCGCCGCGCTCGTCTACACCTCGGGCACCACCGGCGCCTCAAAGGGTGCGATCCTCACGCACGGCAACTTTGCAGCGAACGCTGAAAATGTCGTCGTCGCCTGGCAGATGACCAACGCCGATCGCCTGCTCTGCGCCCTGCCGCTCTTTCACGTACACGGACTCGGCAACGCCGTGCACGGCTGGCTCGCGAGCGGCTGCCATATGCGATTGGTGGAGCGGTTTGAACGCGAGACCGCACTCGACCTGTTTGCGTCGTATCATCCCACTGTTTTTTTTGGCGTGCCCACGATGTATGTGCGGCTCCTCGAGTCCGACGCCGCTCGCGCGCGCGCCGTTGGGCACACGATGCGACTCTTCGTCTGCGGCTCCGCCCCACTTCCAGCGCAACTCCTCGAAGACTTTCGCGCGCGATTCCACCACACGATTCTCGAGCGCTATGGCATGACGGAAACGCTGATGAACATCAGCAATCCGTATGACGGCGAGCGGCGCGCGGGCACCGTCGGCGTGCCACTGCCACATGTGAAAGTGCGCATCGTGAACGAAGCCGGCCACGATGTGGCGGACGGCGAGATAGGCGAGCTCCTGGTGCGCGGCCCTAACGTTTGCGCCGGCTACTGGCGCCGCGACGACGCCACGCGCGCCGCATTTACCGACGGCTGGTTTCGTACTGGCGATATTGGCGTGCGGTCGGCCGACGGCTACTACACGCTCCAAGGCCGCCGCAGCGATCTGATTATTTCCGGCGGATTCAATATTTATCCGCGCGAAATCGAAGAGGCGTTACTCGAGCTCCCCGGCATTCGCGAAGCGTCTGTGGTGGGACAATCGGATGCCGTGCGCGGTGAGGTACCGGTAGCGTACCTGGTGAGCGACGGCGAACCCGACACCGCAGCGCTCGACGCCGCACTCCGAACGCAACTGGCCTCATTCAAACTGCCGCGCGGCTACGTCCGCGTGGGCGCACTGCCCCGCACCGCGCTCGGCAAAGTGCAAAAACATCTTCTCCCGCCATGGAGTGCTTCGTGAGTTCCGCTACCACCGCCGTTCGCACGCCGCTCAATCGCCAACAGATCCTCGGCTTCTGGGCTGTCTACGCCGGATGGGTGCTCGACGGCATGGACTCCGTGATCTACGCACTCGTGATGGCGCCAGCGTTGCACGAGTTGCTACCGAAATCCGGTATTGTCGATTCGCCAGCGAATGTGGGCTACGCCGGCTCGGTGCTCTTTGCGCTCTTTCTCGTGGGGTGGGGGCTCAGCTTTCTGTGGGGCCCCATTGCCGACCGGTTTGGCCGCACCAAGGCGATTGCCGCCACGATCTTCGTGTACGCCGTGTTTACGTTTGTGGCGGCCTTTGCGCAGAACGTGTATCAGCTCGGACTCTTTCGCTTACTCGCCGGCATTGGTGTGGGTGGCGAGTGGGCGATGGCCGGCACTTACATTGCCGAAGCATGGCCTGAGGATCGCCGCCGGATGGGCGCGGGCTATCTGCAAACGGGCTACTACGCCGGCTTCTTTGTGGCGGCTGCGCTCAACTATACGATTGGCGCCACCTACGGCTGGCGCGCGATGTTCCTCTGCGGACTCGCGCCGGTGGTGGTGGCCGTGGCCACGCTCTTCAAAGTGAAGGAGCCGGCGCGCTGGAAGGCGCACGAAGCCGAGGCCAAGCAGGCGCATCCGTTGCGCGAAATTTTCTCCCAAAAGTATCGCAAACGGACCATCGTGAATGCCGCGCTGCTCACCGTGGCGATCATCGGGCTCTGGGCCGGCGCCGTGTACGAGCCCGCGGCCATCACACAACTCGCCAAGAAAGCAGGAATGGACGCGCCAACGGCTGCAAAGATGGTGAGCGTGGGCACGGCGATTCTCTCTATTGGCACTATTCTCGGTTGCCTCTGCTTGCCGCCGCTCGCCGAACGGTGGGGACGCAAGCGGACGCTCGCCGCGTACTTCGCTGGGATGATGGTCACCATTCCACTCGCGTTTGGCTGGGCGTTCTATCTGCCCAATGGTCTGTGGCCCTTTATGACGGTGCTCTTCTTTATGGGCTTTGCCGGCGGAAGTTTTGCCGTGTTCAGTATGTGGCTGCCTGAGCAGTACGACACGCGCGTCCGCGCCACCGCCTTTGCGTTCAGCACGAGTGTCGGACGCTTTGTGGGTGCGGGGGTGAACTTCGCGCTCGGAGCTGCCGTGCTGAGCATGGGCACGCTCGGTACGCCGGTCGCACTCACGGCGATCGCCTTTGGCATTGGGATCCTGATTGTGCCATTCGCGGTGGAAACGCGCGGGCAGGTGCTTCCGGACTGACCGACCGGATGGCGGCAGCTATGATGGCGGCAGCTATATAGTTGCCGCCGCACCTGATCACTGGACGCAACAAAGGGGGGAGGGCAGCGGCTTGCCATCCCCCCTTGACGTATCCGATTCCAAAGTGATATCATATTGCTACCACTTAACCCGAGCATACCACGTATGTTTCGCGAACAAGACTACCGCGCCCCCTCCGGCTTTCCGTCGCTGCTCTTCTTCCTCGTCGTTGGCGTCCTGTCGTTCGGCGCCATTCTCCGAGGGGCGGCGGGCAATATGCCGGGCGTCTCCATTCTTGGCGTTCTCGCCTTCCTCGCCTGCATCACCAGCCTCGGCGGTTTGTTCGTCGTGAATCCTGGTGAGGCCAAGGTGCTGGTGCTCTTTGGTAGCTACAAAGGCACCGTCAAAAACGCTGGCTTCTTCTGGGCCAACCCCTTCCTCACCAAGCGCACCATCTCGCTCCGCGTGCGCAACTTCGAAACCCAGAAGCTCAAGGTGAACGACAGCGGCGCCAATCCCATTGAGATTGCGGCGATTGTTGTGTGGAAGGTTGTCGAAACCGCCGAAGCACTGTTTGAAGTGGACGACTATGTGAAGTACGTGCAGGTGCAGAGCGAATCGGCGGTGCGCGCCGTGGCGCAGAGCCGTCCGTACGACTCGCACACCTCGGGCGAAGAATCCCTCTCGACGCACACCGAAGTGGTGTCGGCGGCGCTGCAGCAGGCGGTGCACGAACGACTCGCCCGCGCCGGCGTCGAAGTGATTGAAGCACGTATTTCGCACCTCGCCTATTCGCCAGAAATCGCGCAAGCGATGCTCCAGCGCCAACAGGCGAGCGCGATCATTGCCGCGCGCTACAAGATCGTTGAAGGCGCCGTGGGGATGGTCGAAAACGCCCTGGAGCTGCTCTCGCAGAAAGGCATCGTCACGCTCGATGAAGAGCGCAAAGCGCAGATGGTGAGCAACCTGCTGGTGGTGCTCTGCTCCGAGCGCGCGGCGAGTCCGATTGTGAACGCTGGCTCCATCTACTAGACCGCGCATCACAGTGGCCGAGCGCAAGTCGTTTCTACTGCGGGTTGATCGCGACCTGCTGGACGCTGTCCAGCGGTGGGCGAACGACGACTTGCGCTCGTTGAATGGTGAAATCGAATTCCTGCTTCGCGACGCGCTCAAGCGCGCGGGGCGCAAAGTGACGCGGAACGCGCGTGCGGCAGACGCCGCGGCGACGCACGTGTCGGAACCGGAGGCGTAGATGGACAGCAGCTACGGGCAGTCGCAGATGGATCGGTCGCGCGATGAGCGCCACACGTTCTGGGCCACCATCGCCGCCGTGGTGGCGGCGGTCGTTGGGCTTGGGCTCACGCTCGCACTCTCGCCGCGCCGAGCCCACGCGCAGACGGTCGTGGAGACGGGCGCGTATATCATTCGCAACGGCTCCGACACGCTGGTGATCGAGCGGTTCCGCCGTGCGCCCACGGGGATCACGAGCTCAGTCTCGGCCAAAGGCGCGCCACGCGTGGATTACGCGGTCACGCTCGGAGCGAACAACACCGTGTATACGTTCACCCTCGACGTGTATGCGGCCAACGCGACGGTTGACGACAAAGCGATGCAGCACATTGTCACCACGATGAAAGGCGACACCGCCATCGTCGAGTTGCCCAACGGCACGCAGCGCATTGCCACAAAAACGAATGCCGTGCCCTCGATGAACAACGCGATGGCATTGTTTGAAGTGTTTACCCGACGCGCGCGCGCCAACCGCAGCTGGACCACCTCGCTCGACGAACCGTATTTTTCGCTTTCCGGCGGTGCGACGGTGCTCGTGACGATGACGCGCGTCGGCAACGACTCGATCATTGCGACGATTGCGAACCAAGCGCAGCGCCTGCGTGTGGACGCCGAGGGAAGGATCTTGGGCGGAACGCTCCCAGGTGGGCTGACCCTCGAGCGCATCACCGCTGAAGCGGCGGCGAGCCTCAAAGTCGGCAAGCCCGACTATTCGGCACCGAAGGACGCGCCGTACACTGCTGAAGAAGTCACGGTCAAGGGACAAGGCGGCATCACACTGGGCGGCACACTCACGCTGCCCAAGAATGCCAAGGGTCCAGTCGGGGCGATTGTGACGATCACCGGCAGCGGGCAGCAGGATCGTGACGAGTACATCCCGGTGGCCGGGGGGTTTCGGCCGTTCCGCCAAGTCGCGGACGCGCTCGGGCGCCGTGGGATTGCAGTGCTCCGTTTGGATGACCGCACGATTGGCGCCAGTGGTGGGCAGATTGGTACGACGGCCGATTACGCAGAAGACATCAAGGCCGCGCTCGCTTATTTGCGCACACGCAAAGAGATCGACGCCAAGCGACTCGGCTTGGTGGGCCACAGCGAAGGCGGCATCATTGCGCCGCTGGTAGCGAGCACCGAGCCGACACTTGCCGGCATCGTGTTGTTGGCCGGCCCAGCCTACACCGGGCACGACATCATTCGCTTTCAGCAGCGGTTCGCGCTCGAGCACGATACGTCGCTCTCGCAGCCCAAGCGGGATTCGCTCGCCAAGGTCAGCATTGCCGCTGTGGATTCGATTGCCAAAACCGAAGTGTGGATTCGCTTCTTCTTGTCGTACGATCCGTTGCCCACGGCCCGCAAAGTAAAGGTGCCGGCGCTCGTGTTGCAGGGCCAAAGCGATCAGCAGGTGACATACGAACAAGCCGAGAAACTCGGCGCTGCTATGCGAGCCGGTGGCAACAAGGACGTGACGGTGCGCGTGTTCCCGGAGTTGAACCACCTGTTCATTCACCATGTGAGCGGCAATCCGAGCGAGTACGCGACGCTGCCGACGAACAAGGTCAGCGCCGAAGTGATGACCATGCTGACCGAGTGGCTGGTGAAACATTTGGGCGGCACGGCGGCCGCGCCGTAAGCGGCGACCGCTTCACACACGACCTCACCAACTCGTCATGCGTCCTTCACGATTTGCGTTGCTGGTTGCCGTGGTGCTGAACGTTGCGGCGTTCGCCTATTACTGGCCCACGGCGCCCGATCCGCTCGTGTCGAAGTTTGACGCGAGCGGCGTGCCGGATGGATACAGCAGCAAAGCCGCCTTCTTTGCGCTCTGGGCGATGCTCGCCGCGCTCTTTCCGGCGATCGGCGTGGGGTTCGCGATGGCGAAGGGCTCGTTGAAGGACGACAACATTAGCATTCCCTACAAAGCTCTCTGGCTCGCACCGGAACAGCGAGAAGCGACGATCGTGGCCTTCTCGGACATGATGCTCTGGCTGATGAGCGTGATCTCGTACTTCATGACGCTGGGGATGGTTGCCACGCTGCGCGCCAATGCGCGTGCCCATGTGATGCTCGATCTGTCGCCGCTGGTGTACGTCAGCGTGCTGATTGTCGGCGTGTGTGGCGTGATGTTGCCGTACTTCGTGCACTGGTCGTCGCCGCCGACGCGATAACGCGGCGGTCGGCGCGGGACCGCACCGTGCGGACGCGGGGTGAGGCTTCCTCCGCTGGTGCCATTGGCATAAAAACGATTGGACTCCCGTAAAAACGGTGGCGCCTTATGGGCGCTCCCGTGGCATCGTAGCTACCGATTGACAAATCAAACCAGTGTCATTACTGTAATGGGTAATACATATTACGCATTACGGAGGACGCGATGCCCATGTCAACAATGACCACCAAGTATCAGGCCACCATCCCCAAACAGGTCCGCGAGGCGCTCGCACTCGGTGCGGGTGATCGGGTCGAGTTTCTGATCAACCCGGCAGGCGAGGTGCGGCTCCAGAAGGCCGTGTTTGCCGATGCGGAGTTGCAGGCGCTTGAGGCCACCCTTTCTCCCGAGTGGGATTCTGCCAGTGACGACGCCGCGTTTGCTGGGCTTTAGTAGCTATAGCGCCGGGGATGTGGTGGTGGTCCCGTTCCCATTTACGGAGCGAGCGTCCGCCAAGCGCCGCCCTGCGCTCGTCTGCTCGTCGCGCGAGTTCAATCTTCACTCGTCGCATCTCGTGCTCGCGATGATCACCACCGCTACTCACACGCCGTGGCCGGGCGACGTCACCATTCGCGATCTCGATGCGGCTGGGCTTCCGGGCGCGTCGACCGTGCGCTGGAAATTGTTCACGCTCGACCGCTCGCTGGTGCTGCGACGGCTGGGCGCGCTGGCGGCACCGGATCGCGCCACGTGCCGAGCGGCGCAGCCCATCTCGCTCTGAATAGAAAGAGGCGGGCCGCGTTTCGTGCTGCGACGGCGACGATTTACTTCGCCGCTTTAAACGCGATGTCGAACTGCACCGGCACTTCGTTCTCGATGGGGTTGAGCGGCGAGTCGAAGCTGATGTTGTAGTCTTTGCGGAGCATCGTGAACGCGCCTTTGACGCGCCCGACATTGCCCTTGCGATCAAAAAACACCAGCGTGGCAGGAATGGCGACGGTCTTGGTCACGCCGCGAATGGTGAGCTCGCCGGTAATAATGAGCTTCACATTGTTCAGTTCCGCACCGGCGGCCGGCGCCGCACCCGTGGCGCGGATGGACTTGGAGCGGAAGGTGATGGCGGGAAAGGAGTCGGCGTTGAAAAAATCTTTCGACCGCAGGTGGTTGTCTCGCGAGCCGATGCGGGTGTTCACGCTCTTGGCGTCGATGTCGAGGGCAAGCGTGGTGGCCTCGAGCTTGTCGGCGTCAAAGGCGATGGTGGCCGTCCACTTATCCCAGTAGCCCTGGGCGTCGATCATGCGCGAGCTGGCGGTGAAGTTGATCTGGCTATGCGCGTCGTCGCGCACAAACGAGGACTGCGCACCAGCGGCGTTGAGCGCGACGGCCGCGGACAGGAGGGGGAGCAGGAGAGTGCGAATGGGGCGGATCATGGTGACGCTCTGAGAAAACGAGGAGGTGTGGTGGTACCCGGGCACACGAGGCGCGGTCCTTTATCTGACTAATAAGTTACTCAGTAGTGAGATATACGTCAAGTGCCCCCTCAGTTCGCCACCGAACATGGTCACCGCTTCTTGGCTTCGACGTACACGCGCGCTGCCGCCGCCACCCCGACCTGATGCCGCTTGGCCCGCACGGCGAGGGTGATGGGCCCGTCGAACGGTGACCGCGCCGTCACCTTGACGGTGGCGCCCGGGCGGACGCCAAGTGTGGCGAGGTAGCGCAGAAACTCGGAGTCGCGGTCGCTCATGCGCACCACGCGCGCCGTTGCCCCCACCGGGAGGTCGGCAATGCTCTGGAGCCGGCGTTCGTCCACCTTGCCTTCGGCGGTGGGAATGGGCGCGCCGTGCGGATCTTCGGTGGGGTGCCCGAGCGCGGCCGCCATACGTTCCACGAGCTCGGCACTCGCGGCGTGCTCGAGCTGTTCGGCTTCAGCGTGGACGTCGTCCCAGGCAAAGCCAAGCCGCGTGACGAGGTAGCTCTCAATGATGCGGTGGCGACGTATCAACTGGAGCGCCACCGTGCGGCCGGCTGGCGCGAGCCGCGCACCGCGGTAGCGCTCAACCTTCACGAGTCCGAGCCGTGCGAGCCGCTGGAGCATACCGCTCACACTCGCCGGTGCGACACCTAATGCGGTGGCAATAGCGGTCGTCGCAGCGGGCTCCCCGCCCTGCTCCTTCTCATAGATGACCTTGAGATAGTCCTCGGCTTGGCCGGTAAGGGCGCCGTGCGAGGGCTCAGCGGTGCGACGGGTGGCCATCACGCAATTCCTGCGCAGCGGAACCGATTCATCACGCCGACGGGTTCGGGTCGCGCACGAGCAGCACGGGCACCATCGACTTGTGGCGCACTTCGTTCGCGACAGAGCCGTAGAGCAGATCTTTCACAAACCGATGCCCGTGCGTCCCCATCGCAATGAGGTCACACTGTTCGCGGAGCGCGGCGGCCGCGATTTCGGAGGCGGGATCGCCGCTCGCGAGCACGGCGTCCACTTGAAATCCGTCGGCGGCGAGGCGGGCGGCGGTGGCGTCGAGGTAATCGCGATCTTTTCGAATCTCTTCGGACTCGCGGAGCTTGAGTTGGTCGAGATTGCGCGCGGCGAATCCGTCGGCGACGTGAATGAGCACGATCGCCGCACCGCAGTGGCGCGCGAGGGCGCACACGTGCGTGAGGATGGTTTCGTCGGTGCTGGAATGTTCGAGGGGGACAAGCAGGCGCCGATACATCAGGACCACCATCCGCGGAAAGTCTGCACGAGAAGCCAGAGGTTGAGGCCGGCAATCACGAAAGCCACGACCCAGGCGAGGAGTTTGAGCCACTTGGCGTTGACGAACTCTCCCATCTTGGCACGATCGCTCGTGAATTGCACGAGGGGGAAGACGGCAAACGACAGTTGGAGCGAGAGAATGACCTGGCTGAGCACCAAGAGCCGAGCGGTGCCGCTCGCGCCGGACATGGCGGAGACGATGACGGCGGGGATGATGGCAATGCCGCGCGTGATCAGGCGCCGCACCCAGGGGCGGAGGCGCAGATCGAGAAAGCCCTCCATCACGATTTGTCCGGCGAGGGTGCCGGTGAGCGTGGAGTTCTGCCCGCTGGCGAGCAGGGCGAGGGCGAACACCGTACTCGCGCCGCCTACACCGAGGAGCGGCGTCAGCAGTTGGTGTGCATCCTGAATCTCCGCGACCTCGTGGTGCCCTGTCTTATAGAAGGTGGCGGCGGCGACAATGAGAATGGCCGCATTGATGAACAGCGCTATGGAGAGCGCGATGGTGCTGTCGAGAAAGGCGTAGCGCACGGCTTCGCGTTTGCCGACCGCGGTTTCTTCGTAGCGGCGCGTCTGCACGATGGACGAGTGCAAATACAGATTGTGCGGCATGACGGTGGCGCCGAGGATGCCGATGCCAATGTAGAGCTGCTCGCGGTTGGTAAAGAGTTCGGTGGTGGGAATAAATCCGCGCGCGACATCGGCGAGCGCTGGGCGCGAGAGAATGAGCTCAAAGAGAAAGCAGGCGCCAATGGTGGCGATGAGCGCCACGACCAGCGCTTCGAGAATACGAAAGCCCTTTTGCTGCAGGACGAGCACCAGCATCACGTCGAAGCCGGTGATGAGAATGCCTGCGGTAATCGGAATATGGAACAGCAGGTTGAGCGCGATCGCCGAGCCAATGACTTCGGCGAGGTCGCAGGCAGCGATGGCGATTTCGCAGATCACCCAATGGAAGAGGGCGACGGGGCGCGAGTAGTGATCGCGGCAGGCCTGGGCGAGATCGCGCCCGGTCACGATGCCGAGTTTGCTGGCGAGTCCTTGGAGGAGGACCGCCATCAAGTTGGAGATGAGGATGACGGAGAGCAGCGCGTAGCCAAAGCGCGAGCCGCCGGCGAGATCGGTGGCCCAGTTGCCAGGGTCCATGTAGCCGACGGCCACGAGGTATCCAGGGCCGGCAAAGGCCAGCATCTTCTTGTACCACTGCTTGTGGTTCACCGAGATGGTGCGGTGCACCTCGGCGAGCGACGGGGCGTTGCGGGCTCGGCGCCAGCCGTCCGGGCGAGGGTCGGTCGGCGACCCCGACGTTGGCAACGGTGCGGCGACCGGCGCGACCGGCGCGACCGGCGCGACCGGCGCGACCGGCGCGACCGGCGCTACCGGTGTCACCGGTTGCGCGTCGGTGATGGATTCCGCCGATGCCGACGATGCTTCTGAAGAGGATTGCTGATGACTGGCCACTCATATATTTTAGTACGTACTAACTTTTATGCAAGTACATACTCACATTTATCCGGCTGGACCGGGCGCGCGTCGGGTGCGCGCCACGATGGCGGGCGCCTGTGCGCTCGTACTGCTCTCGGCGTCTGCGCTCCGCGCGCAGGACTCCACCCGTTCGCCGCGCGATGCGCAGCCGGAACGCCCCACCGTCGCCACGCACGCAGGGACAGTGGCCCGCGGGTATCTCGAAATCGAGACGGGTGTGGAACGCGACCGTGGGCCGGGTGACGCGCGCAACGTGATTGGCGCGTTCGTGGCCAAGATTGGACTCGCGCCGAATGTGCAGTTCTCGATCTACACCAATGCGTCCGCGCCGGGCAACACGTCGCTCGGCGCGGGCGACGTCGCCCTCGGCGTGAAATGGCGGTTCCTTGACGATCACCCTGTCCTCGGGGATTTCGCGCTATCGCCGTCCGTGAAGTTCGCGACGGGATCGGTGAACAAGGGCACCGGCACGGGGACCACCGACGCGTCGCTGTTGCTCATCTCGAGTCGCGATGTGGGCCCGGTGCACATCGATCTCAATGCGGGGTGGACGCATCGCAGCGGGAATGGCGAGGTGGCCCCGCGCGACGCGTGGGTGTGGACGGCGTCGTTTGGCGGCGCGGTGAGCGGGCCGTTGGGGTGGACCGTTGAGGCGTACGGGTACCCAGGAACTGGGGGAGCGTCTGGGGCGCCGCCGATCGTCGCGGTGCTGGCAGGACCCACCTTTGTAGTGCAGAACTGGCTGGTGCTCGACGTGGGGCTGATCGTGCCGGTGCAGGGCGGGCAGCCGCATGCGCTGTACGGTGGCGTCACGTACAACGTCGGCCGACTGTGGGGTGGCGGGAAGTAGTCGCAGGAACTGAACGACAGGTGCTGGCCGAGCGTAGCTCGGGGCGGTAACGTCAGTTGACCGCTTTCCCGAGCCAATCGATGCGCACTCGTTTTTCACTCTCTGCCGCTACGGCGGCCCTCGCGATCACCGCGTTCGCTGCGCATGCGCAGCAGACGCCGGTGACCGCCGCTGCGGCGAATCCGCAGGCCACCCTTCCCTACGGCGCGACGAGCGATAAGCCCGTCTCCAAATGGACGCCGCCGGCTTCCGCCGGACGACAGCTCACGCTCAACGATCTCCTCGGCTGGAAGGGGATTCGCACGCCGCAGCTGTCCAACGACGGCAAATGGTTTGCGTATGTGATCGCGCCCAATGAGGGCGACGCCGAGGCGATTATTCGCCCGACGGCGGCCGCTGGCAAGGAATGGAAGTTCCCGATTGGCAATGCCT
Source organism: Gemmatimonadota bacterium (assembly GCA_026387915.1). Lineage (NCBI taxonomy): Bacteria > Pseudomonadati > Gemmatimonadota > Gemmatimonadota bacterium. The sequence continues at coordinate 245,686 of JAPLKS010000018.1, read as the reverse complement.
CGGGCGCAGCGGGCGGTGGTGGTGGCCGCGGCGGCGCGGGTGGTGCGACGAGCATCGCGATTTCCGGCAATAATCGCTGGGCGGCGTTCCTCGTGTATGCGTCATCGAATACGGGCGGACGTGGTGGGCGCGGTGGACGTGGGGGTGCGGCACCTGCCGCGGCGGCGTCTGCCACGACACCGGTGAAGCTCGCGGTGGTGAGTCTGGCCGACGGAACCAAGCGTGAGTTCGAGAATGTGCGCGCCTTCAAGTTCTCTGGCGACAAGTCGGACTGGATTGCTGTGCATCACAACGCACCGGCGTCTGGCGCGAGCGCTGCGGCCGGTGCCGCTGGCGGACGCGGTGGCGCCGCTGGCGCCGCTGGCGCCGCTGGCGCCGGTGGAGCCGGTGGATCCGCCACGGGCACGACGCTCGAACTCGTGAATCTCGCGGGCGGTACCACCATTCCGGTGAGCGACGTTACGGAGTTCGCGTTCGACGACAACGGTGACTGGATTGCCTACGCGATTGGTGTGTCCGACCAACTCGGCAACAGCGTACAACTGCGCCAACTCTCCACCGGTATTTCGCGCTCGCTCGACGCGCAGAAGGCCGGGTATCGTCGGCTCACGTGGGGTGACTCGAGCGATGCGCTCGCCGTGCTCCGCGTGGTGAGCGACACGGCCACTGGGGACGAGGACGCGGTGGTGCTCGCGTGGCAGCATGCGTCGAGCAGCGGGCCCAAAACGATGGAAGTGAGCGCCAAGAGCAGCGGCGTGAGCGGCGGACTCGTGGTGAGTTCCGATCGCGCGCTGGAATGGGGCGACAATCAAAAGGTGCTCTACTTTGGATTGCGCGAACCCCGTCCGCCGCGCGCACGGGCCACGGGCGCGACCTTCACGGCACCGAGCCCCGGTGGCACAGCGCCTGGCGCTGGCAACACTGGGCAGGTGGCCGCCGCTCCGCAGACCGACGCCGAAGTGCCGTCGCTCATTCTCTGGCACTACAAGGACGCGCGCCTGCAGGCGCAGCAGCAAGTACAGGAAGCCGCCGACAAGGCGTTCAGCTACCTCGCCGCGTATCACATGTCGGCGAACAAAGTGGTGAAGCTCTCCGACGACAAAATGCGCGACGTCGCCGTGGGCCCCAAGGACACGTGGGCGATTGGCAATGACGCCGCCGAGTATGAACGGGACGCCGGGATTAAGGGGTATGCGTTTCGCGATATGTATGCGGTGAATGTGGCCACCGGTGAGCGGAAGCTCATTCAGAAGAAGTTGCCTGGCGGTGGTGGCGGCGGACGCGGCGGCGGCGGCGCGCTCGCCTTCTCGCCGGACAACGGCAAGTACGTCTACTACGATGTGGGCGAATGGAAATCGTACGACTTTACGTCGGGCGCCACCAAGACAATCACCGCGGGCGTGCCGGCGAAGTTCTGGAATACCGAGGACGATCACAATCAGGTGAAGCCGGCCGTTCCGGGCGGGCTCGTGGGCTGGTCGACGGACAATGCCAGCGTGTATGTGAAGGACAACTGGGACGTCTGGAAGCTGTCGGCCACTGGTGGCGCGGCAGTGAACGTCACGGGCAACGGCTTGAAGGATCAGATCCACTATCAGAATCGTGTGTTGTTCGATCCGCGCGACCGCGGGACGATTGATCCCGCGAAGCCGTTGTATCTCGAGACGTTCGGCGAGTGGACCAAGAAAGAAGGGCTCGCACAGGTGGACGCCGTGAAGGGCGGCGTGAAGATGATTGCCAACGAGGACGCGAAGGTGGATTACCGCCGCGCCCGCGATGGCAACACGTGGGTGTACCAACGCCAGACCGTGGTGAAGTATCCCGACTTCTATGCGGCGGACGACGGCCTCACGAACGAACGCCGCCTCACCGATGCCAACCCGCAGCAGAAGGAAGTGGCGTGGACGCCGGGCGCGCGGCTGGTGGAATACAACTGCGACAACAACGGCGGCAAACACCAGGCGGTGCTCTATCTGCCGGCCGGATACGAGAAGGGAAAGAAGTATCCGATGCTGACGTACATCTACGAAAAGCTCTCGCAGGAGTACAACGTCTACACGGAACCGAACATCACGCGGTATTCCAACCCGAGCGTCTTTACGTCGCGCGGTTATGCGTTCCTCAAGCCCGACATCGTGTATCACCTCAACGATCCAGGGCGTTCGGCCACGTGGTGCATTGTGCCGGCCGTGAAGGCCGCGATTGCCACGGGTATTGTGGATGCCGAGCGCGTGGGGCTACAGGGCCACAGCTGGGGCGGCTACCAGACCACGTTCGTGACGACGCAAACGAAAATCTTCAAGACCGCCGTCGCCGGCGCGCCGCTCACCGACATGACCTCGATGTTCGGCTCGGTGTATTGGAACTCGGGAAGCACCGACGGCTCAATCTTTATTTCGAGCCAGGGGCGTTTTTCCGGTGGCCCCAACGAAGTGCCAGAGGCGTACGCCCGCAACTCGCCGCAGACCTTTGCGCAGAATCTCTCGATTCCGTTCATGATGCTACACAACGATCGTGACGGCGCGGTGGATTTCAATCAGGGGATTACGTACTACAATCACCTGCGCGAGTTGGGGAAGGACGTGGTACTGCTCGAGTACGTGGGCGAAAACCACGGACTCACGCGCCCGGCCAACCAAAAGGATTATGCGCTCCGCATGACGGAGTGGTTCGACACCTTCCTGCGCGACCAGCCGGCGCCCGATTGGCTCAAGGACGGCGTGCCACGCTTGAAGATGGAAGAGCACCTCAAGGCGCGTCGCCCGATGGTGGATCCCAAGGTGGCGCCGGAACCGCCGAAGGTGGTGCCGTAGTCGGCGCACGCATGGAACGCGTGAGCCAGAGCGGCTGACGCGGAGTTTCGTTCAGAATATCTGCAGACAGAAACAAAGCGGCGCCTCACCATCTGGTGAGGCGCCGCTTTGTTTATTCCTTCATTCCTTGGGTTGCGACTTGGTGAACTGCATCCAAAGCCCCCACCCCACCGCCCATCCGAGGAGCGCGCCGAACGTCACGTCGCTCAGGAAGTGCGCGTGGTCGAGGAGTCGCGTGATGCCGCAGCCCCAGGCCATCGCATAGAACACGCACTTGGCGCGCGGGAACATACGCGCCAGCAATGTTGCGGCGCCAAAGGCCACCATCGTATGCGAACTCGGCGTGGCCAGTCCCGCGGTGCTCCACGGGTGCTCGCTCCAGGGGCGGAATATCCATTCGCCGTCGTAGGGCGCTGGACGTTCGCGGCGGATGACGAGTTTGAGCACTTCGCACAGCAGCCCTGCCACCGCGGGTGACCCCACGAGTAGCCATGCACGACGAGTAGCCAGCGGCGCGTTGGTCGCGCGCTCCACGAGCCAGATGGCGAGGGCGACGATCACCCACGTCGGCCAAAAGCCCATCACGCGCAGCAGCCGCGCCCAGTCGAGTGCGTACACGTTGCGATGCCAGACGTGATGGTACGTCCAGCCGTCGGCAAGCGCAGGAATCAGCAGAAACGACAGCGTGATGGCGAGTGCGACCGTGGCGCGCACCGTGAGCGACGCCTTGGCGTACTGCTTCCACACCCTCACGCGATCACCTCAGCGAACTGCTTGAGGATCTGTTCCGTCATTCCCCAGATCACGCGGCCGTCGTAGTGAATGGCGTCGCGCCACATATGAAAGCCGCGCACGAGGATGCGCGTGTTCTTGGTATTCGCAGGATCGAGGATGGCGTCGAGGGGCGCCCAGAAGTGTGCGCCGACCTCATCGCTATGAACAATGGTCACCCCCGGCTCGACGCGCGCCACGTACGGACGCACGATCACCGGTGGCAGCATGGGATTGCGCGGCCGCATTTCGTCGAGCGCGCCGAACACGGCGCCATTGGCCCGCAGATCGATGGCCACTTCCTCGAGCGTCTCACGCACGGCGGTCTCTTCGAGCGACTGATCGGTGGTATCGTAGCGGCCACCGGGGAGTGCCACCTGCCCGCTCCAGGGATCGCCCTCGCGCATGGCGCGCTCAATAAAGAGCAGTTCGAGGCCGCCCTTGGGTGCTGGCCGCAACACGAGCGCCACCGCGGCTTCCCACCATTCTCCGTCACGTTCGGCGAGCAGGGGTGGCCGCGCCTGCACGGCAGCGGCAATGCGACTGAGATGCTCCGCAGCGCGGGCGGTGTTGGCGATCACATCGTTGTCAGACGGCACGCGACGGGGTGCGGGTGGGGGAACTGTGAAGGTCCTACGGGAAATATGCTCCGTTTTCATCATCCGCGCTGGCCTCTTCGAGCGCCGACCGGTGGGTAACTCGTGCGCGGCGGGTACGCGGGATATCTTTGGCGCCATGTCGCTCGCGCTGAAAGTCTTCGTTGCTCTGCTCGCCGGCCTAGCCCTCGGGCTCGGACTCTCCACTATTGGTGGCGAGCCATTGGCACGCATCGTGCCGTTGCTCGAGCCGGTGGGCGCGATCTGGATTGCGGCCATTCGTATGACGATCGTGCCGCTCGTGGTGTCGATGCTGATCGTCGGCGTGGGTGGTGCCCCCGACCCCAAAAGTGTGGGGCGGCTGGGTGCGCGTTGCATGATCTGGTTTGTGGTGCTCCTGAGCGCCGGCGCACTGGTCTCGGTGATCATCGCGCCCCCGATCATCGACCGCATTGCCATTTCCGCTGACGCCGTGGCCGCGCTCCGGGCCAGCGCTGTGAATGCGGCCGGCGCGGCGGTGGAAGGGGCGAAAAAACTCCCGAGCGCCGCACAGTGGTTAGTGGAGTTGGTGCCGATCAATCCGGTAAAGGCCGCGGCAGATGGAGCGATGCTGCCGCTCATCCTATTTTCGGTGGCCTTTGGTGTGGCCCTCACACAAATCGCCGACGAGCGCCGCCGCGCCTTACTTCGCGTATTTGAAGGGCTACAAGATGTTTCGCTCGTGATGGTGCGCGCCGTACTCGCGGTGGCGCCGATTGGCGTCTTTGCACTCGCGACCGCGCTCGCAGCAAAACTTGGCATGTCGGCGGCCGGCGCACTGGCCGTGTACGTGGTGGTGGTATGCACCGTCACGGTGGTATTTGCGGCGGTCGTGCTGTATCCGACGGCAGTCATTTTTGGAAAAACCAAACTTTCCGTTTTTGCGCGCGCCGCATTTCCGCCTCAAGCCGTCGCGTTCTCCTCGCGCTCCTCGATTGCGGCGCTCCCGGCATTGCTTGAAAGTGCGAGTGACCGGCTTGGCATTGCGCCGAGTGTGGCGAGTTTTGTGTTGCCGCTGGCCGTGGCGATGTTCCGCTGTGGCGCGGTGATCGGCCAGGTCATTGGTGCGGTGTTTGCCGCCAAGCTCTTTGGCGTGACGCTCGGCGCTGGGGCACTCGCGACGATCGCGGTGACTTCGGTGGTCACGACCTTTTCCATTCCCGGCATTCCCGGTGGTTCAATTATTATGATGGTGCCCGTCCTCCTCGCCGCCGGCGTACCGGCCGAAGGGGTGGGCGTACTGCTGGGCGCTGACACGATTCCTGATATGTTCCGCACGGCCACCAACGTGACCGGCGATATGGTCATCGTCACGGTGATGGCCGCACGCGAGCGCGCCTCCGGCGACACGGAAGGCACTGCTCACGTACGCCCAACCGCCAACGGCCGCCAGCTCACCACGCAGTGATCGCGCGGTTCCCCCCTTCCGGTTTGCACCTCCGATGATCACGCTCTTCGTGATCGGCATGCTCACGCAGGTCGCCCCTACGCATCCGTTGGTCTGGATCATGCCGTGGGTGGTGGTGCCGGTCGTTCTGATGTGGCGCATGCGAGACTCCGTGTCGCTCGACGCGTATTCCGCCGAAGCGGCTCCCAACGCGCCGCGCGTGAGCATCGTGGTGCCGGCGCGGAACGAAGCGCGCAACATCGAAGCCTGCGTGCGGTCAATTCTCGCGTCGAGTTACCCGAACTTTGAAGTGATCGTGATGGACGACGCGTCAAAAGACGGCACGGGAGACATCGCCCGTCGTATTGCGGTGGAGGATGCTCGCGTGCGCGTGATGACCACGCCCGAGCTGATCAATGGTTGGTTCGGCAAACAGTGGGCCTGCCATAACGGTGCGCTCGAGGCCGATGGCGCATTGTTGCTGTTCACCGATGCCGACACCCGTCACGGCCCCGAGTTGCTCGCCCGCGCGGTGAATGCGTTGCAGGCGCGCGGTGCGGATCTCTTGAGTGTGGCCGGTGACCAGACGATGGAATCGTTCTGGGAGCGCGTACTGCAGTTGCACGTGTTCGCGTTCATTTTTGGGCGGTACGGCGGCATGGAAAAAGTGAGCCGAGCCACCAATCCGCTCGACAAGATTGGCAATGGCCAGTACATGCTGATGCGGAGTGAGGCCTACGACCGTGCCGGCGGACACGCGGCCGTGCGCGACCATGTGGCAGAAGATCTGCGCATGGCGCAGGAATGGTGCCGACTTGGCTTGAGCGTGCAGATCGTTCTGGGCATGGGGCACATGACCACGCGCATGTACGAGGGCCTCGGCGAGATCATGCGCGGGTGGGGGAAAAACATTTACGCCGGAGGCCGCGACACGATCAATGTGGGACCGATCGGGCAGGCGTTGTTGCGCGTGGTCTACCCCGTACCCACGCTCTGGGAGATTGTGCCGACGGTGATGGTTGTGCTGGCGCTGAGCGGTGTGGTTGGGAACGCCTGGCTCGTGTGGGGTGCAACCGTGTACGGCCTGACGACACTGTTTTGGGTGGCCGCGTACCGGTGGGCCAAAACACCGGTGTGGTATGCACTGCTCCACCCGTTGGCGAGCGTCGTGCTGTTTTACGTCTTTGCGAAGGCGGCGTGGAAGGGGAGCGAGGTGGAGTGGAAGGGACGTCGCTACACGTCGCAGTCGCCGCGCCGCTAACTTGAGTGGATGGCCACAGAGCTGCGCGCAGTGCTGTTCGACCTCGACGGCACCCTCATTGATTCGATTGGGTTGATCATTGCCTCGTTCCGGCATGCCTTTGCGGAGTTCGAAGGCCCGCGCCCCGACGAAGCTGAGTTGATTGCGAGCATTGGCACACCGTTGGTGGCGAGCCTTGGCAAGCACGCACGCAGTCCCGAAGAGTTGCAGTGGCTGCGTGACCGCTATCGCGCGTATCAGGTAGAGCACCACGACAATATGGTGAAAGCCTTTCCGGGCGCCGTGGAAATGGTGACGGCACTCCGCGCGCGCGGACTGGCCACAGCAATCGTGACGTCCAAGGGCGTAGAGTTTGCGAGGCGTGGGCTCGCGATCAGCGGGTTTGGTGACGCGTTTCCGTTGCTCGTGGGGATTGAATCCACGGTGAACCACAAACCGCATCCCGAGCCCGTGTTATTTGCGCTCGCGCAACTTGGCGTGGAGCCGGAGCAGGCGGTGTTCATTGGTGACTCGCCGCACGACATCGCGGCGGGGAATGCGGCCGGGGTACGCTCGATAGCGGTGACGTGGGGACCGTTTACGCGAGCGGAGCTCGCCGTGGCGGAACCGTCAGCCTATTGCGATGAGGTGGCGGGGCTGCTCGCGATCATCTAAGCGCGCACGTTTGGATTGCGCAGCGAAGACCGCTCTAACAGCACTCGGCGTCGCCGTGCGGGCGTCCTGATGCAAGCGATCGCTCATCGTCGCGACAGGGTGATGATGGAGCGCGCTCGCGGTCGCGGCACCTTGGGCGCGTGTCCACCATCCGCGCCGCCGCCGACATTCTCGCGACCTGCCGTTCAGCGCGAGCCCTCGACTCCCTCGCCAGCCAGTTTGGTTTTTCCGCTGCGACGCCGCTCGACGCCAACACCGCGCGGGCGCTTGGACTAGACCCCGGTGTGCGGCGTACTGCCGTGAGTGCCGGACGCGGCGCGTTGCGCGCGGTGCGCTTCGAATGTGGAGGCGCCACCGCGACGCGCGAGTTGGTGGCGCGCGTGGCGGCTCGGCTCGCGGCGGAATCACCGCAACTCCTCTGGCTCGTGCTGGCGCTTGGCGCCACGCGCGATGAAGTGGTAATCGCCGCGCCTGCGCCGGGCGGCGATCGGCGCGTGGCGGCGCTGGTGGTAGACCGTCGGCGCGTGACCGAATCCGACGCTGAGACGGTGGTGGCGTTGATCGCCGCGGCGCAGGGGGTGGACTTGCTCGTGCATCAACGCTGGCGCGAGGTGCTTGGCCGCGAGGCACTCACCAAACGGTTTTACCGCGAGCTGGAGCGCGCGGTGGGTGATCTCGCGGCCACCGCGCGCGGCGCGGCGCGTGAGCACACACGGCGGGAGCTCGCCCTGCTGTGCACATCGCGCTTGCTCTTTCTCGCATTTCTCGAGGCCAAGGGATGGCTCGACGGCGATCGCGAGTTCCTTCGCCGTCACTTCGATGCCTGCTGCCTCGCGGGTGGCGGCGTGCACCAGCGCCTGCTCGACCCGTTGTTCTTTGGGACGCTCAATACGCCGCTGAGTAAGCGTGCGGCGAGGGCGCGCGCCTTGGGGCGCGTTCCGTTTCTCAACGGTGGACTTTTTGCGCGCACGCCAGCGGAGCGAGGCGCGCGCGATCTCCGCTTTACCGACGAAGCGTTGGGCCACGTCATCGGTGGCGTGTTGGGCAAGTTTCGCGTCACGGCGCACGAGCACGCCACCGCATGGAGTGAGGCCGCGGTAGATCCCGAAATGCTCGGCCGCGCCTTTGAATCATTAATGGCCGCGCCGGAGCGGCAGACTTCGGGGGCGTTCTATACGCCCCCCGCACTGATTGAGCGCGTGGTAAATGCCGGCATGGAGGCTTCGCTCGTTGCCGCAGGTGTTGAGGAGCAGGTGGTCCGCGATGCGTTGCAGCGGGGAGTCGTACCACGGCGATCGCGCGCGCCGTTCTTGCGCGCACTCGAAGCGATGCGCGTCTGTGATCCCGCGTGCGGCTCCGGCGCGTTTCTCGTGCACGCGCTTGACCGAATTGCTGGTCTGATGGAATTGGCCGGCGATACGCGTGGCACAGGCGACCGACGGCGCGACGTCCTCACACGGGCCATCTTCGGCGTGGACATCAATCCGACCGCGGTCTGGCTCTGTGAGTTACGGCTCTGGCTCTCGGTGGTGCTCGACACGCCCGACGACCATCCGCTCGCTGTTGCGCCGCTGCCAAACTTGGACCGCCACATCCGTGTGGGCGATTCCTTAAGTGGCGACGCCTTTGCCGCGACGTTGCTTGGCGATCGGGTGCACGGTGCGGTGTTGCCTCCCATGTCGGTCACGACGACGTCTGCGGTGGCGCGACTCCGCGGCCGATACAGTCGCGCCACCGGCACGCGCAAACGCACGCTGGCTCGTGCACTCGACCGCGAGGAGCGACTTGCCGCCGTTGCACACGCGTCTGCGCGAGTCGAAGCACTCGCACGCCGTCGTCGCGACCTCATCAGCGCCATTCGCGCACGCGACTTGTTCTCAACACGCTCGGCCCCCACGGCGGAACAGCGTCGCGCGCTTGAGGCATGGCGCAGGGAATCGCGTGAGGCCCGCCGGCAGCTTCGCGCATTGCGCGCCGGGGGGAGTCTGCCGTTTTCATTCGACACGCACTTTGGGGACATTGCCGCGCAGGGCGGATTCACTCTGATCATGACGAACCCGCCCTGGGTGCGGCTGCACAACATTCCCGCCCCCGCTCGAGACGCGTTGCGAGCGCGCTTTCGGAGCTATCGCGATGCCGCTTGGCTCTCGGGAGTAATCGGCACCGGCGCGACGCGCGGCTTTGGCTCGCAAGTAGACCTCGCGGCACTGTTTGTTGAGCGTGCGATTTCGCTTGTGCGGGCAGGTGGGGTTGTGGCTCTTTTGACGCCAACCAAACTCTGGAGCGCCCTCGCGGGGGGCGGCGTGCGCCAGGTCGTGGCGCGTGAGACAACCGTGCTCCGTGTGGAAGATTGGTCCGAGGCGGAGTCGACGTTCGACGCTGTGGTGTATCCGTCGCTCGTAGTGGCGCAGCGGCGTGCCGGTGAAGTACCGACTGAGAGCGGGACTGCGCAACTCTCCGCCGCGGTGCGCCGACGCGATCAGTCACTGGAGTGGCAGATGCCCGCCAACACGCTCGCGCTCGACGCGTCGCCTGGGGCGCCCTGGTTGCTCCTCCCCTCCGATGTGCGACGCGCGTTCGATGCACTGGCGCGCGTCGGGGAGCCGCTGGTCACGTCCAGCGTCGGACGCCCGCTCCTCGGTGTGAAGACTGGCTGCAACGAGGCTTTCCTCGTCTCCGCTCACGATTCTCCGAACCCGCAGCTCCCGACGCGTCCAGTGCTACGCGGCGAACAGGTGCGTGAATGGGGCACCGTCGCTGGCACCGATCGCATTGTGTGGACGCACGACGCTGCCGGCGCTCCGCTCCGGGCATTGTCCGATCCGCTTCGCGCGCATCTCGGACCCTGGCGCCGCCGACTCGAAGCGCGCACCGATGCGCGCGGCACCACCGCGTGGTGGAGTCTCTTCCGCACCGAAAGCGCGCGCGACGATGTGGCACGCGTGGTGTGGAGCGACATCGGAAAATCGCCGCGCGCGGCGGTTCTGCCGGCTGGCGACCACACGGTGCCGCTCAACAGCTGCTACGTCGCACGTGCCGCCACGCTGGACGATGCGTTTGCCTTGGCCGCTCTGCTCAACTCTTCTGTCGCCGCGGCTTGGCTTGCGGCGCTCGCGGAAACCGCGCGGGGAGGCTATCACCGTTACCTCGGGTGGACCATGGCTCGGCTCCCCGTGCCGCACGACTGGCTAGCGGCGCGCGCACGGCTCGCGCCGGTTGGCCGAGCGGCGCACGACGGTCGGCCGCCCGACGCGCACACGCTCACGGAACTCGTGCTGCGCGCTTACGGGGTGCGACACCGTGAGATCGCACCGTTATTGGTGTGGTGCCTCCGTTCGTGACGAGCGACCGTCGCAACGCGATGCGTCAGGCCAGCACGCCTGAGACCACCGCCGAACAACTCCGAGCGGTGCGCGACCGCATTGCGCAGGCGGTTCTTCTGGGAACGTCGGTTGACGGCTGTTCACACCCTGCGTCCGCACCAGCGGTCGCGCTCGGTGAGATCCATTTACAACCGGCGCAACGGGAGTCACTCGCACGAGTTCAGTCTGCCCTGCACGAGTTTGGTGGTGCGCTCCTCGCCGACCCTCCAGGGCTCGGAAAAACTTTTGTCGCGCTCGCCGCCGGTCGCTCAGCGGGCAGCATTCTCGTGGCTGCACCCGCGGCGCTGCGTTCTATGTGGCACGACGCCGCGCATCGAGCGCGCATCGCCATCACATTCGTCTCCCTTGAGCAACTGAGCCACGGCGCTCGGCCGGCCCGCGCGCCGTTCGTGATTGTGGATGAGGCGCATCATGTAAACAACCCTGCTACACGGCGGTACCGCGTACTCGCCGCACTGTGCGCCGGCGCGCACACACTCTTGATCACCGCGACACCCGTCCGAAACCGCTCAGACGAACTCATTGCGTTGCTCGCACTGGTCGTTGGCCCACGAGCCGCGCACTTGGATGACGCCAGTCGCGCTCGGCTCGTCGTACGGCGCCGTGCGCAGGCAGGAGACCGCCCCCGCATCGCCACTACGCGCTGGAAGCGTGCGCCAAGCGGCCCTGACTACGCCGCTATGATTCGCGCGCTTCCCCCTCCTCTCGCCACCCGTGACGGACGCTCCGCACGGCAACTCGTGTCGGTGGGGTTGGCCCGCGCGTGGGCGTCCAGCGCGTCAGCGCTCGACGAAACCCTCCGGCGCCGCATCGCCCGCGGGCTCGCGCTCGACGACTCGCTCGCGGCCGGCCGTCTCCCAAGCACCCGTGAGTTGCGCGCTTGGTTGATTGGCGACGATGCCGTGCAGCTCGCACTTCCAATATTTCACCTGGATGCCGCGGCAGAAACCGACGCGCACGCGCTGGAGCAGCATCGCGCGGCCCTTCACGCGCATATCAACGCGGTGCAAGTATTGCGCGCCGAGGTCAGAGCGTTCGTCGATAGCGACGCCCGTGCCCGCGCACTTCTGCTACGCCGTATTCTTGCGCACCATCCCGGTGCGCGCGCGGTCGCCTTCACGCAACACGCGGCCACCGCGCTCGCACTCTGGCGCGAACTGCGCGCCACCGCCGGCACCGCCCTGCTCACCGGGCGCGGCGCGCGCACCGCCAGCGGCCCGCGCACACGCGCCGAGTTACTGCAGGTGCTCGGCGGTGAGCGGTCACCCGCGACGCACGACGACATCCGACTTGCCATCTCAACGGACGTATTGAGTGAAGGAGTGAATCTCACGGGTACCTCCGTGATTGTGCACCTCGATACCCCTTGGACGCCCGCCGCACTTGAGCAGCGCGCCGGTCGCGCAGCGCGCATGGGGGCGCGGCACTCGGTGGTCACCGTATATGGTATTCGGCCCCCGCGCGCCGCTACACAGCTACTGCGTCTCGATGCGTTACTCGCACGCAAACGCCGCGCACACGCTGGCGCGGTGCGCGGCGCCTCTGCGGCGGCGTTACTGCGCGACGCAGTGCGGCCATGGCTGAGTTCGGAGCACGACGAATTTGAGGGGTCGACATTGATGCCCGACCACGATGCACCACCGGCGCTGGGTTTTGCGTTGAAAGACCACCGCGAGCTCGAGTCGCTGACCGCCGCTTGCTCTGCCCGCCACGCCGGCTTTCTTGCTGTGCTTTCCGATGGCGTGCGTCACTGGCTCACGAGCTCCCGCGGGCAGCGCCCCTCCAGCCTGCTCACACTGGTACGCGCGGCACGGCACGAGCCGGTGCAGACGCCCGTGCGCCTGCTCGAGGCTGCGCAGCGTCGCATCGTTCGAGATATCAACGCGGCACAGGCGCGACACCTCACACGCGCGGATCGAACCGGATCAGCGGCACGCACCGCGCTGTTGCGTCGCATCGATGCGATGGTATCGCACGCGCCAGCGCATCAACGCGCCACGCTGGCCGCTGCGGCCGCCGCATTGCACCTCGCGCTCGCTGTCGCACACGGTGCTGGTGTAGAGGCAGCATTACGCGCCATCAGCGCAGAATCCAGTGCAAACATTCCCACGGCCATATTGCAGTGGCTCACCAAGACCACCGAAACCGTCTCCGCTCTCGCACGCCCCAAACGCCACACGGGCGCGGCGGAAGATTCCGCCGCGCCCGTGCGCCTGATGGCTCTGCTCTTGCTCGTGCCCGAGGCGCGCCCTACCCCTGCTTCGGTGCTTCCAGTGCGCGCGCGTCGGCGCGTTCCGACAGCAGCCTCGACGTAAACCGCTGCCCCTCCGAAATCCGTTCGATCTCAATGGCCATCGCGTCGATGGAATCCTGCAACTGACGGAGTTGCGGTTCCACGTTGCGAGCGCCGCTCTCCACCGCACGATTCCGGCGGTCCACGAACCCGGTCAACAAACGAATGATCGGGTAGCCAAGCACCATCATGGTGATGGACCCAAAGATGATGCCGAGCATCGGGACCACTTCGGGCGGGATATCGTTGTTGTTCACCTTGAAAGCCGGCACGGGCTGCTCGGTGCCGGCGGTCGTCTGCCCGACGGCGACCGGCGCCTTCCCCTGCACGGAACGCGCGGCGTCCCTGGCAGTCTTGGCCGTTTGGGCCGCATCCATCTTGGGAATTGGCGGCAAGGGAGCGTTCGATCCCTGCTGCTGCAGTGCTTCAGGCATGGTTAGTTCTCCGGCCGGTTGGCGCTTCTGCCGTAAACTACGGCAAGTTCATATATAAAGTGTCACGGCGGGGGGACAGACCCCGCCTCGGTACCGTCCCAACTTCCTCGCTCGTCGGCCCTGCCATCAGCTTCTCCCGTCCCGTCCGCCCCAGCTCTCCCCCCGTTCAAACCTTTTCCCCCGTCCATCCGTCCGATACAGTGAGCCCGACCGGACCTCAAACTCCCCCGCCTTGCTCCAACCCTCAGTAGCCCAGTCCGATTCACCAGATGACGTTGCCCTCGCTACACGCGGGGACCGCCGAGCCTTCGAACGGCTCTACCGGACGCACGTCAGCCGCGTGTACTCGCTCTGCGCACGAATGGTGGGAGACAAAGCCCGGGCCGAGGAGCTCACGCAGGATGTGTTTGTGCGGGCGTGGGAAAAGTTGACGCAGTTTCGCGGCGAAAGCGCGTTTGGCACCTGGCTCCACCGACTCGCGGTGAACGTGGTGCTCAACGAACGGCAAACGGAACGCCGCCGCCGCGACAAGCACGACGACAGTATCGAAGAAATGGATTCCTTGGCCTACGCCGACGTGCGGCCAACCGAAGTCCCGGGGCTCTCGATCGATCTCGAACGGGCGATCGCCACGCTCCCGCCAGGTGCCAAGAAAGTGTTCGTGCTCCACGACGTGCAGGGCTATACCCACGAGGAGATAGGCGAGATGCTCGGCGTCACCTCAGGGGGCTGCAAGGCGCAGTTGCACCGCGCCCGCATGCTGTTACGCGCACAGTTGACCCAATGACCCTCTCTGCCATGACTTGCCAAGAATTCCAGTCGCTCGTGACGGACTATCTCGAAGAAGAGGCGCTCTCCGCCGAGCAGCGCGCGGCCGCCGACGCGCACCGACTCGACTGTGCGGAATGCGCGGCGTTGGTGGCCGACCTTCGGTTGATTGTGCAGCAGGCGGGCGACTTGCCGTTGCTCGAGCCAAGCCACGATTTGTGGAGCGGCGTGGAACAGCGCATTGCGGCTCAGGTGGTGGCATTGCCCGTCGTGGGAAGTGCGTCATCGTTTGAGGCGGAGCTCGAAGGGAGCTCCGCTCCGGCTGGCACACAGGGGCGGATGGCGCACCAAAAGGCGCGCCGCGAGTGGTCACCACGCGGCTTGGCCGTGGCCGCCTCGCTGTTGATTGTGGCGACGGCCGGTATCACCTGGCGCGTGGCGAGCGATCGGTCTGCGCCGGTGAACTCCGCCGAATCGGGCAGTACACCGGCGGCCGGTAGCGCGGGGAGCACCACCCCCGCCGTGCAAGCCTCGCACAAGCCGAGCCTCGACGAAACATACGACCGCGAGATTGCCGGACTGCGCACGTTGGTGGACCAGCGCCGCGCGGAACTCGACTCCGCGACCATCACCATTCTCGAAAAGAATTTGAAGGTCATTGATAACGCCATTCGCGAGAGCAAGGCGGCGCTGGCGCAGGATCCGGCCAGCGCGTTTCTGACCGAGCGCCTCTCTCGTGCCTACGACTCCAAACTGCAACTCATGCGCGACGTCGCCACGTTGCCCACGCGCAGCTAATGCACACCACCGAGAAACCTCCCATGACACGCACCCTCCGTACGCTGCTGCTCTCGGCCTTTGCCCTGACCGTCCTCGCACCGACACTCGTGCTCGCGCAGAGCGAGCGGAGCCGAGTGGACACCCTCTACGCCTTTGCAAAAGGCGGCACGATCGACCTCGGGCTGGTGAGTGGCAACATCATTGTCACCGGCTGGACGCGTCAAGAGGCCAAGATCTACGCGTTCATTGAGCACGGCGCGTTTGACGTGTCGCTCTCCGGCACGCAGGTCTCTCTCCAAGTGCGTTCGCGCCGCGGGATTACGCTGTTCGGGTCGAACGACAGCCGCATTGAGGTCATGGTGCCGATCGGCACGCGGGTGAGCGCACACACGGTGAGCGGCGACATTCGCATCAAATCCACCGCCGGCGAAGTGGAAGCACGGTCCGTGAGTGGCGACGTCGAGGTGATCGACGCCACCGAACGGTTGGTTGTGCACACCGTGTCGGGTAATGCGCACCTCGCCAACGCCCATGGCCGCATTCGGTTTGATGCCACCAGTGGCGACCTCACCCTGGACGATGCCTCCGGCGACATCGGCGCCAAGTCGGTGAGCGGTGACGTGCATTTGACCAACGTGCGGGCCAACCAGCTGCGCGCTGAAACCGTAAGCGGCGACATCACGTATCAGGGGAGTGCGGAGGGAACGGGCTCGTTCGACCTCTCCTCACACAGCGGCGATCTTCGTCTCGAAATGCCCGGCAACACGGCGGCATCGCTCAGCTTGCAGACGTTCAGCGGGGATCTCAATAGTCAGTTCCCGATGACGCTACAGCCTGGGCAGAGCGGTCGGCGCGGCCGGAAGATGGAGTTCACGATCAACGGTGGCGGCGCCCGAATTTCGGCGCAGACGTTCAGTGGCAATATTCACATTGAGCGCGGTGCAAACCGCGCGAGCAAGGAGAACTGATCATGCGGCGAATCCTCCCTATCGTCGCGCTGGCCCTCACCGGCTGCGCCCCTGTGTTTTATCCCGCGTTCGGTCAATCGCAGGAAACCGCAACCCCTTGGCACTGGAGCGGTGAGATTCAGAAGGATCACTGGGTGTATGTGCGCAATCTCAATGGCGCCGTCCGCGTGGAAGCAGGCACCGGCGACAAAGTGGAAGTCACGGCGGTCAAGCGCTGGCGGCTTGGCAATCCGGAGGACGTGAAGATCTCCGTGGTGCAGACCGGCGCCGGCAAAGGCGACTTGCTCGTGTGCGCCCTCTTTCGTGACGGCGACAGCTGTGATGAACGCGGCTACCACTCGTCCAGAACCAACTGGGTGAACTGGGGCAACCACGACGTAAGCGTAGAGCTCACCATCCGCCTCCCCGCCGGGGCGCGCATGAACGCGAGCACGGTGAATGGCTCGTTGAACATTGAAGGTGCGACCTCCGAAGTGATTGCCCACACGGTGAACGGTGGCATTACCGCCCGCTCCAGCGGTGGCGCAGTCAGCGCAAAAACCACCAACGGCAGCATCAACGTGCGGTCCGCCCTATTCGATCACGAACACTCAGAGATCAGCACGGTCAATGGGTCCGTCACCGTGGAGCTCACAGAGGCTTTGAACGCGACGCTTGATATGCGCACCGTCAACGGCAGCGTGAGCAGCGACTTCCCGATCACGATCAGCGGTGACATTAGCCGCCGGCACGTGCGTGGCACGCTCGGCACCGGCGGTCCAACGGTGAAGTTGAGCACGGTCAACGGCAGCGTCCGGCTTCGCAAAGCGTAGCCCGGAACGGGCCATGCGCGGGCCCCCGCGGGCCCCGCACGAGGATCGGCAGGACACGGCCACCACTGCCCCACAAACCCCGCCGGGAAACATTCCGGCGGGGTTTTCGTATGTTGAGGCAACGGAGGTTCCCCCGATGACGCTGCTCTCGAACGTTCGCACCTTGCGTTGGACTATGCCCGCCGCCTTCCTGCTGTTCGGTGCCTGCCACTCCCAGGGCGCGGAGCAGCACGATCCGAACGTCTTCAGTTGGTCGGGTAGCGTGCCGGCAGCGGGCTCCGTGCACGTGCGCAGCCTCAACGGACCCATCGAAGTGAAGCCCTCACGCGACAGTGCCGTGCACGTCACGGTCGGCGCGCGGTGGCGCCGCGGCAATCCCAAACGCGACCTGCAGTTTCAGGTGGCGTCTGCCGGGAACTCAGTGACGGTGTGCGTCATCTGGGGCAAAGGCGCGTGTACCGATCAGAACTACACGATGAAAAACCCCGGCATTCTCAAGATGGGGAATGGCAATAGTGGCACTGATGCCACCGCCATTATCACCGTGGAAGTACCGGCTCGTGTGCGCGTGGATGCCTTTACGGCAAATGGCGACATCAATATCACGGCCACGGCGCCGGTGCACGTTATCAATGTGAACGGTAACGTGACGGTAGCCACCGCGGTTGGCCCCGTGGACGCCCTCACCGTGAACGGCAACGTGGACGTGCGCATGACCACCCTCGGCGACACCGGCACGGTGCGCGCCGAAACGGTCAGTGGATCGGCCGTTGCGTACGTCCCGGCAACTATCGACGGCGACTTCACATTGAAGGTGATGAATGGTCGCCTGACCAACGACTTTGGCGCGGCGCTGGACGCCAATGCCAAAAGCCAGACGGGAACGCTAGGAAAAGGCGGACGCACGATCACGGTAAAGGCACTCACCGGCTCAGCTTCCCTGCGCCGCCTGAACGCCGACGGCACCCCAATGGCCAATCCGTAGGTCGTTGGCACTACGTCAGTTACGGCGGTCCGGAACCCAATTCCGGGCCGCTCGTTTATAATTCATATTGTCCTTCCATTACAGGGAGTAAGAGCTCGATGGGTTACTCACGGTTCGCTATGCCGGAACAGACGCTCGTTCGCACGGGCGAGGAACGCGCGACGCTCGTGCGTCGCACCTACTCGCTGGTACTCACGAGTGTGGTGGTCACGATTGGAGGCGTGTGGTTTGCGCTCAACAATCAGTCGATTCTCGAAGCGTCGGCTGCGCATCCGTTCATCATGATGATTCTGACGTTCGCGCCGCTGATGCTTGCGCAGTCCACGCGGCTTGCCACGCCACAGCGCCTCGCGCTGGTGTTGATGTTCACGGCCATCGAAGGCGTGTTCATTGCGCCGATGATTTACTACTACGACAAGATGCAGCCCGGCGTGGTTGGGCAAGCGGGCGCACTCACGTTGAGTGCGTTCACGGTGCTCACCGCATATGCCTGGTTCAGCCGTCGCGACTTCAGCGCGTGGGGCGGGTTCCTCACCGTGGGACTCTGGGTGATGCTCGGCACGATGCTGCTCAACATGTTCTTCCACAACGAAACAGCCTCGCTCTGGCTTGCCGCAGTGGGCGTGATGTTGATGAGCGGACTGCTGCTGTTTGACACGTGGCGCATTCGCAACACGTTTGGGCCGGATGATTATGTGCCGGCAGCCATCACGATCTACTTGGATTTGTTGAATATGTTTTTGTTTGTGTTGTCGTTGCTGGGGGGAGGGAGGCGGCGCGGGTAACGACAACGACCGTTGACGGCCGACCGTTTTCGGTTTTCCGTTGACGACGAACTACGAAGTACGAAGTACGAACTACGAACTACGAACTACCGGCGGCCTCATGGAATATCCCTGAGGCCGTTCGTTTCTTTACACCGCTTCATTCCCTCTAGACGACCCTTTTTAGGACAGCACTATTTCGATGGTTATCGGAGCGACGCGATGTGATTTTCCCTGTACTAGCGCGCGGCAAACGCCACTATAGGTTCACAAGTAGAACACGGCTCGGTCGCAATCGTGAAGATGTGAGAGTCGTGTAGCGATCGGCGGTGGCGCCGATCAACCGGAGAAGGCCGTGGAACGTGAACGGTCACCCGTACGCCGCGTTGGGGAGCCGTGGGTGGGGCCGGCTCTCGACTGGGTCGCGCGCATAGTCAGCGCGTCAGCCATTCTCGTCGGTAGCACGGTGCTCGTTGGCTGGGCGCTCAAAAACAACGCATTGAAAAGTGTGTACCCGGGCTGGGTATCCATGAAGGCGAACACGGCGCTCGCATTCGTGCTCGCCGGACTTGGGTTGCTGATCTTTCGTCCGGCCCCCTCCACGCGTGGCTCGCGACTCATCACCGCTCGCATCCACACGGCTCGGCTTTTCACTTGGCTCAGCGGTGCGATCGGACTGCTTTCGCTTGCCGAGTACGCGTTCGATTGGAATGCCGGCATTGATCAACTGCTCTTCGCCGAGTCATTAGGCGCCGTTGCCACCTCGCATCCGGGGCGCATGTCGCCGGATGCGGCGATCTGCTTTGCGCTCCTCGCCGTCGGAGTGTCGATCGCCCAGCGTTCGCTGCCCTCTGCCAAAACACGCGCTGCCGCCCTGATAGCCGGCTCGTTGATCTCGATGATCGCGCTAAGCGAACTGTTCTCGTATTTTGCGCCCGCGCTCCGGACAGAAGGCTGGGGCGGCCTAACAAAGATGGCGGTGCACACGGCGGCGCTGTTCGCGGTGCTCGGCCTCGCACTCCTGCGGGTCGCGGTGCAATTCGGCTCACCAGAATCGACCGTGGCGGAAGACCACGAGGAACACCCACTCGACCGTGGCCGAGCTCGGCTGCTTTTCGTGTTCGTGCTTCTGGTGGTCGGAATCATTGCCACGGGGATCGCGTACTACCGGAGCTATGTCAGTCGTTTCCAGCGCGAGGTGGAACAGCAGTTATCCGCCGTCGCGGAGTTGAAAGTCGGTGAGCTGCAACAATGGCGCAAAGAGCGGATCGGGGACGCGAATATTCTTTATAAAAACCCCGCGATCTCTGCCCTCGTGCAGCGCCTCTTCCACGGGCCAGATGAGGCCGGCGCGCGGCGCGAACTAATGATGTGGCTCGGGAAATACGGCACGCACTATCGGTATGACCACATCCGTTTGCTCGACTCCGCCGGCGTCACACGATTGTCGTGGCCCGACAAATTGCCGAATGCCGCTTCCACCGTCGTGAAGCACGCGATGGAAGCGTACGGGTCTGGACAGGTGGCCCTCCAGGATTTTTACCGTAGTGACTACGACAATGCCGTGCGGCTGGCGCTGCTGATTCCCATTCTCGACGAGGGGGTTCGCCATCGTTCGTTTGGCGTCATCGTCCTGCGCATCGATCCCACGTACTATCTCTATCCGTTCATCAAGCGATGGCCGAGCCCAAGCCGGACGGCCGAGACCCTCGTCGTCCGTCGCGAAGGCAATGAAGTGGTGTTTCTGAATGAACTCCGATTTCAAAAGAACACCGCGCTCGAGTTCCGCGCGCCGCTGAGCCAAATCAACATGCCGGCGGTGCAGGCTGCGCTCGGGCGCGAGGGGGTTGTGGCGGGCATTGACTACCGTGGCGTCGCGGTCCTCGCGGCCGTGCGTTCCGTGCCCGATTCACCGTGGGCGCTGGTGGCTCGCATGGACGAGGCCGAGGCGCTTGCACCGTTGTCCTCCATCTTCATTCAAGTGGTGGTCTTGATGGGGGCGTTGTTGCTCGGCGCCGGTGCCGGCGTCGCGATTCTCTGGCAACAGCAACATGTCCGATACCTTCAGGGAGAGGCGGCATCGGCGGACGCGCTCCAGGTGGAGAAAGAGAGCCTCGAACAACGGGTGATCGCGCGAACCGCCGCGCTCGAGGCCGCGAACAAGGAGATGGAGGCGTTCAGCTACTCTGTCTCGCACGACCTGCGCGCCCCTCTGCGGAGTATCGACGGCTTCAGCCGCATCGTGCTGGAGGATTACCAGGCGAAGCTCGATGACGAGGGCCGCGACAGTCTCAATCGCATTCGCGCGGCCGCGCAACACATGGCGAAGCTCATTGATGACATGCTCAAGCTCTCGCGGATTAGTCGTGCCGAACTGCGGCGCGAGCGAGTAGACCTGAGTGCGGTGGCCCGTGACGTTGCCGAGGCGCTGACGCAAACGGATCCGTCGCGGGCGGTGGAGTTCGTCATTACCGATGGCCTCGTCGCCGACGGTGATCCGACGTTGCTCCGCGCTGTCCTCGACAACCTGCTTGGCAACGCCTGGAAATTCACCGGCCGGCGTGCGCATGCACGTATTGAGTTCGGCTCGGTGCAGCAGGACGACTTGACGAATTATTTCGTGCGCGACAATGGCGCGGGCTTCAACGAGGCGCATGCCGGCAAGCTCTTTGACGCATTTCAACGTCTGCACAGTGGCACCGATTTTCCCGGCACCGGAATCGGACTGGCCACGGTGCGGCGCATCATTCATCGCCATGGCGGCCGCGTGTGGGCGCATGGTACCGTGGACGACGGCGCGACCTTCTCTTTCACCCTGAGTGCCTGAACGCCTGAACGCCCCCCCCCGACCGGATGGAGCTATGCACGGTAAGATTTTGCTCGTGGAGGACAATCCCGACGATGTGAAGCTGACGCTGCGCGCGTTCAAGGATCAGAACCTTAGCAATGACATCGTGGTTGCACACGACGGGGCTGAGGCATTGGAGTACGTCTTCGGCACGGGCGCCTACGCCGGCCGCGATGTGGCGGACCAGCCGGCCGTCATCTTTCTCGACCTCAAACTGCCAAAGTTCGACGGACTCGAGGTACTTCGCCGGATTCGCCACGACCCCCGCACGGCGCTGCAGCCCGTCGTCATCCTCACCTCCTCGAGCGAGGAGCAGGATATGATGCAGGGCTACGCGCTCGGTGCCAATAGCTACGTTCGCAAGCCGGTGGACTTCGATCAGTTTATGGAAGCCGCTCGAGAACTGGGGCTCTACTGGTTGCTCCTGAACCAAGCGCCGCCGAGAACGTCGCACGACGTATGACGATTCCGTTACGCCTCCTCGCCGTTGAAGACTCGGAGAATGACGCGCGTCTCATCTTGCGCGCGCTTCGCGCCGGTGGCTACGACGTCACCACGGAGCGCGTGGAGACCGCCGATGCGATGCGGGCCGCGCTCGCGCGTGGGCCGTGGGATCTCGTAATCTCAGACTTCCGGATGCCCACGTTTACCGGCATGGAAGCGCTCGATGTTCTGCACGCGAGCGGCGACGATGTGCCGTTCATTCTCATATCGGGGACGATCGGCGAAGATGTCGCGGTTTCCGCTATGAAAGCGGGCGCGCACGACTACCTGATGAAGGACAATCTCACGCGCCTGGTGCCTGCGGTGCAACGCGAGTTGCGCGACGCGGTTGATCGGCAGGCGCGCCGAGTGGCGGATGCCGCGCTACGGGTGAGTCACGATCGTGCGCGCGCGGTCACCGAGTCGGCGTACGACAGCATTATTACCGCAGATGCGGCGGGCAACGTCATCAGCTGGAACGCCGCGGCTGAGCGCCTGTTTGGCTATACGGCGGCGGAGATGATCGGCCGCCCGCTCACGGTGGTCATGCCAGCGCAGCACCGCGACGCGCATAACGCGGGAATGGAACGCGTCGCCTCGGGCGGCGCCACGCATGTCATCGGCCGATCCGTCGAAGTGACCGCGCTCACCAAAACCGGAGATGAGATAGCGGTAGAGTTGTCGCTTGCGCAATGGCGCACCGCCGATGGGATCTTCTTTACCGGCATGATCCGCGATATTTCCGAACGGAAGCGCAGCGAAAATGACCTGCGCCTCAGCGAAGCGCGGTTCCGTGTCATTTTCGAGCAATCTCCCCTTGGCGTGGCGGTGATTGATTCGTTAACTGGACGATTCATCGATGTGAACGTTCGCTACGCCCAGATCGCGGGTCGCACGAGCGCGGAGCTCCGCGGCATGGACTGGATGCGCATCACGCATCCGGACGACGTCGCCGAGGATCAGAACCACATGTCCGCGATGAGCGGCGGCATGACGTCCGGATTCTCCATGAGCAAACGCTACATTCGCCCCGACGGCTCGTGCGTCTGGATCAGCATGACGATCGCACCACTCAGCGGTGGTGACCCTGAACACCCGCGGCACTTGTGCATGATTGACGACATCACGGCACACCGCGAGGCGGACGAGGCGCTGCGCGAGAGCGAGTTCCGTTGGAAGTTTGCCATCGAAGGCGCCGGCGATGGCCTGTGGGATTGGAACGTGCCTGCCGGGACCGTGTTCTTTAGCGCACGCTGGAAGGCGATGCTGGGTTACGCCGAGGATGAGATTGGCAACAGTCTCAGCGAGTGGGAGGGTCGACTGCATCCTGACGATGCGCCGCGCGTGAGGGCCGATGTGGCAGCGCTCCTCGATGGCTCGGAACCGAACTACCGCAACGAACATCGCGTGCGATGTAAGGACGGCAGCTGGCTTTGGATTCTCGATCGGGGCACGGTGCTCAGCCGGGACGCCAATGGAAAAGCCGTGCGCGTGATTGGGACGCACAAGGATTACACCCAACAGCGGCGGGACGAAGAACAGCTGCGCCTCGAAGGGGGCGCCCTCGAAGCAGCGGCGAATGCCATTCTCATTACCGATGCAACGGGTGTGACGATCTGGACGAACGCCGCCTTTACCACCGTGACTGGCTACATGGCGGGCGAGGCGATAGGCAAACGCCCCGGCGAGTTGCTCAAGTCGGGCACGCACGATGTGGCCTTCTACAAGCGGATGTGGGCGACGATCCTCAGCGGCGCGGTCTGGGCCGACGAAATCGTCAACCGTCGCAAGGACGGCACGCTCTACACGGAAGAGATGACAATCACTCCGCTCAAAAACCAGAGCGGCGTCACGACCCATTTTGTGGCGGTCAAGCAGGATATCAGCCAACGAAAACTTCTCGAAGCACAGTACCGCCAGAGCCACAAAATGGAGTCGGTGGGGCGGTTGGCGGGTGGGATTGCCCACGACTTCAATAACATGCTCAGTGTGATCCTCGGTCGCGCCGAACTCGCGCTGCGTCAAGTGGACGAGCGGCAGCCGCTCCGCGTGCATCTCCTCGAAATCGAACAGGCGGCGAAGCGATCAGCAAACTTGACACGGCAACTACTCGCCTTTGCCCGCAAGGAGGTCGTCACCCCTCAGCCTTTGGATGTCAACGCCAGCATCGGCGAAGCACTGAAAATGCTGCGTCGGTTGATTGGCGAGAACATTCGGCTCGACTGGAATCCAGCACCGGCGTCGTGGCACATCATGATGGATCCGTCGCAGCTTGACCAAATCCTCGCGAACCTGTGCGTGAATGCGCGCGACGCGATCAAGACGACGGGAACGCTGACGATTGCCACAGACAATATTGTGGTCGACGCGTCGTATGCCGTTAAAACCCCGGAGGCTGGTCCGGGCGAGTACGTACGCCTCACGGTTCGTGACAGCGGCTGTGGTATGACGCCTGAGGTGAAGTCGCACCTCTTCGAGCCGTTCTTCACGACCAAAGCCGTGGGTGAAGGGACCGGTCTCGGTCTTTCCACCGTGTATGGCGCGGTGCAGCAGAACCACGGGTTTATTAGCGTGGAGACCGAACTGGGGCGCGGTGCCACCTTTGAACTCTACTTTCCACGACTTGTCACGGCCGCACGCGGAACGCCGGCAGCGGGCATACCGGCGGTGGAAGCAGCCGGCGGTCACGAGACGATTCTGCTCGTGGAGGACGAAGCGATGGTTCTGCACCTTACCGCGACGATGCTCAAAGAACATGGCTACACGGTTCTCCAAGCGAGCGGACCGGCCGAGGCGCTGAAACTCGCGCAGGCGTCCGGCAATACGATTGCTCTCCTCATCACGGACGTCGTGATGCCGCAGATGAATGGCCGCGCACTCGCGACGACTCTTTTGGCCCGACAACCGCAACTCAAGGTCCTGTTTATGTCAGGCTATGCGGCGGGGATCGAGGGCATCACGGAGATCGGCGGCAACCCATCGGCCTTTATTGGCAAGCCCTTCACCGTCGACGCGCTCGTGACGAAAGTGCGGGAGGTGCTCGACCATGTGACGGCGTAGCAGAGAGGCGCAGCCGACGGCTCAGCCAGCCGACAGTGCTTCGATCTCGCGCGCGAGTTCTACATCCAGCGCGGTGATGCCGCCGGCCGAATGCGTGGAGAGTGTAACGCTCACCTTGGTGTACCGAATGTCGAGATCGGGGTGATGATCTTTCTGTTCGGCAATCTGCGCCACGCGGTTTACAAAAAGAATGGCCAGTGGAAATGTTGGAAAGCCATACGTCTTGACCAACGCATTCCCTTTGCGCGCCCAGCCGGCGAGCGTCCCGAGCTCTCGCTGCACCGTGATGTCATCGAGTTTGGACAGATTCACGTGGCCGACTCCGAACGAGCGGCGGTGTCCACCGCGCCACGGCGACGCGTTCCAGACCGTCGCACGGCAATCATCTCGGCGACCACGCTCACCGCAATCTCCTCGGGCGTGTCCGCGCCAATCGCGAGCCCGACTGGGGCATGCATAGCGTCGATGGCCTCCTGCGTCACGTCCCACTGACGCAACATCTTGGCGGTGAGCGCCACCTTGCGACGGCTCCCGAGCATGCCGAGGTAGTGCAAGCCGAGCGGAGCGAGTTGCGAGGCGAGCACGACGTCGTGCTGATGGCCGCGCGTGGCGATCACCGCATAGCTGTGCGCGTCGAGTTGTACAGCGCGCTCGACGTCGTGAAAATCGCACACGATGGTGCGTTCGGCAAAAGGCAGCCGACGTGCATCAGCAAAGTCGGCACGGTCATCTACCACGGTCACGCTCCAACCGGCGAGCGCGGCCACTTCGGCAATGCGCGCGCCCACGTGCCCGCCGCCGAACACCGCGAGGCGCGGCTTGCCTCGCATGGGTTCGACGAGCATATCACTCACAAAACTCGGCGTTTCGTCATCGTCACCGTATGCGGTGAGGGCGGCGTGTAGCGCGGCAGGACCCTGGCCAAACACGCGCGTGTAGGGCGCGGCGGGGTCGAGGTCAAACACGATTTCCGTGTCGCCGATTTTTTGGCTGGTGCGATGCGATCCATACAGCTTGGCGGGCCCATCGCTCCAGTCGAGGGCGGTGGCCATTACACCACGATCACCGCGTGCCACGTCAGTGGCGGCGGCCGCATACACGGCGGCCAGTGTGTCGTCGGGAAACACCGGCTCGATGAGCATCACCGCAGTTCCGCCGCAGGTGAGGCCGTAGTCGCCGGCGAGTTCGGCGTTGAGCGAATGTTCGCTCACGGCCGGTACGCGGCGTTCGATCACGTCGAGCGCGCGCTCAATAATCTCAGCTTCGAGACAGCCGCCACCGACTGTTCCTACGCGCGCGCCACCAGCGGTGACGAGCATCTTGGCCGTGGCGCTCATGGGTAGCGACCCGTGACGACGCGCCACGCTCGCCAGTGCACCGGCACCGGCCCCCGCCGCAAGGCGGGCACATTCAGAGAGAATGTTCGGGAGACTCATGTTTCTATTTTGGGCGTTTAGTGGGCGCGGCGCCAGACGGCGCGGCAGGACGCGGCACGGCAGAACGCGGCATAGCATCTTCCGGCGCGCGCCAGAGCACGCCGTCGCTCCACCACTGCACCGGAACGAGTCCGGCCATCATCGCGAGCGAATCGGGCGAGGCGGCGTCGGTGGTGCGCACATGGAACGCGAGCAATGAGCCGTGCTCGCGCGCGAGTTTGGCGCGGAAGTCTGCGGCAATCTTTGGCGTGAGCACTTCGGGGAGCTTGTGCACCGCGCGCTGTTTGTGAAACCAGATAGCCGACGGCCAGTTCGAATAGATAATGCTGCCGCCGGGGAGCGCGCCCGCGTATTCCACAATCGGTGAGAGCACCCATTCGCGCGAGGCAAAGTCGCCGCCATCTTCGCGATAGATGTTCACCCAGTTGGCGGTCTCTTTCACACTGGCCACCACCCAGCTCGCGGTGATGCCGAGTGTGAGGAGCAGGAGTCCGCGCGACGCGGCAAACCACCAGCGCACGAGCATCACGCCCACGCCAAGCGAGCCAATCACGAAGATGGGCGCGAGAATGCGTTCGTCGAGCGGAATGTCGCCGTCGGCAAAGAGGCGCGACGCGCCAATGAGGCCGAGGTAAGTGACTTTGGTGATGGCGAGCGCGCGGAGCAATCGTTGCGCGCTCACAGTTGATGCGGGAGCGGATGCGCTCGCGGTCGTGGCGGCCGGGCCTCCGGCGCTCGCGGTCGCACTCGTGCTCGCACTCGTGCTCGTGCTCGTGCTCCATACTCCGGCGAACACCGTCCGCAGATCGCGCAGCACTAATGCCATAAGCGCCATCATCACCGCCACGGCGAGTACCCAGCCGGCCGCCGCGAGATCCTCGCCGGGGGCGAACCAGTGGCCGACGGTCTGCGCCCCTTCGGTGAGTGTGGCGCCGAGTCCGTCGATGTAGAACGCGACGTGGCGGATTTGCGCGCCACTCGTCTTGGGCCGCGAGAGTGCCCACGCGCCGAGCGCGGCCACGGGGAGCACCATGGCCAGCAGCGAGCGGCGCGTGCGTTCAATGAGCGACGGCCGTTCGCGCGTGTCGGCGCCGCCCATCCACATATCGCCAATCCACGCGTCGAGCAGCGCGGCACCAATGAGCGATGCACCGGCATAACGCACGAGCGCGGCCGCCGCGCCAAGCAAGCCGAGCGCGGCGGTGCGTCCGGGTGCGCCGCGTGGGCGCGCGAGCTGCCACACAAAACAGGTGAAGAGCGCAAGAAAAAGTGGTTCGCTCAACACGGAGCCGTGCACAATCACCATCGCCGGTGACACGGCAAGGAAGAGCACGCCCAGCAATCCACCGAGGAGACTCCCCCCTTCTGCGGCGGCGAGGAGGAGTGCGATGGTGGTGATGGCCGCGCCAATGGCTTCTACGAGGCGCGCGGAATTTTGCGGTGTGAGTCCGGCGGCCACACCGAGCGAGATGGTGGCGGGAAAGCCGGGCGGAAAGTGTGCGAGTGCGGCGGTGGTGTCGGGGCTATCCCACGGTGCGAGCGGCACGCGCAGCTCGCCGGTGTGCGCGAGTGATGCGCCGGCACTCAGGTACTGCATGGCGTCGGGATCGAGTCCTGGGCCAGGCGGTTCGGTGAGTTCGAGCACCGCCCATCCCGCCGCGAGGCCGAGGCAGGCCGCGATGGTGATGGTGATGAGTCGGAGCCGGCGGAAAAGGGGCGCGATCATATAGTTGCAAATCTACCAGCCCCCCACCCCTCCCTTGCATCTTCGGGTTTTGTTCGGTATATCCATCTCCCTAGCCGGATGCTCGAGACTTTTCTCGGTTTTGCCGATGTCACTTGCCGCACTTCGCCAACAGCTCGCGCAGGTCATAGAGGGGACCAAGCCCGGCACCCCGGGGCTCGCCACGGGAATTGCCGCGCTCGACGGTGTGTTGCCGGGCGGTGGACTGCCGCGCGGCCGGCTCACCGAGTTGCTCGGCGCACCGGGGTGTGGCAAAACATCGTTGGTGCGGCGCATGGTGGAGCGCGCGGTATGCGACGGGGCGTGGGTGGCGTACGTGGACGCAACGCGCACCCTCGCGCCACGCGAGTGGGCATCGCTCGGCGCGCACGAGGGACTGTGGATGGTGCGCCCGCGGAACGCGGAGCGTGGCGCGTGGTGCGCGGACGTGTTGCTGCGGAGCGGCGCCTTTGCGCTGGTGGTGCTCGATGGGGCGCCGATGCTTTCGCGTGAGGTGGCGGTGCGACTGACGTTGCTCGCGCGGGAGAGTGATGCGGCGTTGCTGGTGCTGGGCGACGACGCCAAGGGATCGGCGCTTGGCGGGGCGTTGCGCATGCGGGTGGCGCGGGTGGGCGACGCCAAACATTCCCTTCGCGATGCTCTCGGACCGCGGTCGGGCGACGCCAAACATTCCCTTCGCGATGCTCTCGGACCGCGGTCGGGCGACGCCAAACATTCCCTTCGCGATGCTCTCGGACCGCTACGCGGTCCTGCGGCCGCATCGCGGCGGGAACGCTTGGCGCCGCCCTCCCCACGCACTGGTGCGAGGGAAGGTGCGGCGGTGTTACGCATCGCGCGCACCGCAGCGGATGGTGACGCGGGCAGTTCCCCGCTCTCGGCGCGCGCTGATGCAGCGCGGGAGGCGGACGGGCTCGCTGCAGCAAAGCGGCCGCAGGACCGCGCAGCGGTCCGAGAGCTTTGCGAAAGCGAGTCCGTCCGCCGACCAAGCGGTGATGTGCGCCATCCAAGCGGTGATGTGCGCCATCCAAGCGGTGATGTGCACCGAACGAGCGAACCACGCACGCGCATTCTCGTCACGATCGAAAAAGGTGGGCCGTACCAGACCGTCAGCATTGGAGAGGTGGACCGTGACATCGCAGTGGCGCGTCGCGTGCGTACGTATTCCGAGATTCCCGATCGGCGCGGTGTGGCACGACAGCAGCGGCGGGAGTCACCCCGCGCCGCTCAGCGCGCCGGCGCTCACGCCGTTGCCCATACCGACGGCGGTGACACCGGCGTCCAAACCGGCGCCATCAACGGCAGCACCAGCAGCACCAGCAGCACCAGCGACCAGCGATAACCCCGCACCGCACTGGGACACGCTTCCCATTGCACTCGCCGAAGGCAAACGGCAGCTGCTGCGCGCCGTCACAAGTGCCGCCGCACGTATGCACGTGCGCGTGGGGATGACCGTGCCCGAAGCCCGCGCGCGCTGCGCCGAACTCACTGTGCTTCCGTGGGACGACGCCGTGATTGTGCGCGAGCTCGCGCGCGCGAGTGCGGCCTTTCTCACGGCGAGTCCGCAGGTCACACCGGCGCATGACGCGCCAGGCACCTGGTGGATTGGCGCCGCCGGGTTCGACGCGCTCGGTGGCGAGCGTCTGCTCGCGCACACGTTGCTGCGGATTGCGCAGGTGTGGCATCCGGCAGCGCGCGTCGGTGTGGCGGACTCGTGTGTGGCGGCGCGCGCGGCCACATGGTCGGTTGGCGCGCGCGCACACAGCGAGCCGCGCATTGTGCCACCCGGTGGTTGCGCGGCGTATCTCGCGCATGCGCCGCTCGCGCTCCTGCCGATGGCCGACGAACTGCGCGCCGCACTCATCTCACTCGGCTTGCGCACGGGCGGCGCGTTCGCCGCGCTGGTGCCGGGCGACGTTGAACGCCGCTGGGGTGACGCTGGCCTTGCCGCGTGGCGCTTGGCACATGGCGACGATGTGCGACGCCCCGTGCTGGCGCGCACCGACACCACGCGCCGCGTGAGCACGCCGCTCGCGATGAGCGCCGAAACAATGGAGCCCGTGTTGTTTCTGGTGCGCGCGGCGCTCGGTCAACTGGTGGCGTCGCTCGTGCAAGACGGGCGCGCGGCCGCGTCCATTGCCATCACCCTCACCCTCGACGACGGGCGCGGCGCGATGCCCGGAGCGCCCGAGCACACGGTCACGCGTGAAGTGCGGCCGGCGCGAGCGCTCGCGCGTGTAGCGCCGCTGTTCGAACGGTGTCGCGCCTTGCTCGACACATGGACACTCACCGCACCGGTGTGCGCCGTGAGCGTGGCCGTGAGCGCCACCGCACCACTCGCCGCCGAACAAGGCGACTTGCTGGCCGCGTCGTGGCGCGACCCCGACGCAGCCGATGCCGCGTTCGAACGACTGCGCTCCACACTCGGCGCCGACACCGTGGTGCGGCCCGTGGCACAAGACGAACATCGCCCCGAGCGCGCCGGCGGATGGGTGGAGTTGCACACGGGCGCCCTGTCGTCACCCGTCAACAGTGTGACGACCACCACGGCGGCGCTCGCGCTCGCGCGGCTGCTCGAACAACCGGAGCGCGTGCAGGTGGAAGCGCCGCAAGGGATGCCGCGCACGCTCTGGTGGCGTGGGCAACGCGTGATCATCGCGCACGCACGCGGGCCGGAACGGTTGAGTGGTGACTGGTGGAAAGATCCGTTTGCGCGCGACTACTGGCGATGCGCGAGCGACGAGTTGGCGCGCGAGTTTTTGTTGTATCGCGACGGCAAGGGGTGGGCGCTGCAGGGATGGTTTGACTGACGGCGGGCGGTGGCAATCACGCCTGCGGAACGGTTCGCTACCGTGAAATTGCGATGGTGCACCGTCAGTCGTCGAGCGCCGAACGGAACAAGGCAGGCACGTCGAGCTCCAACGGTTCTGTAGCGCCGATCGGCAGCCACACCAGCGTGCGATTACACAGTTCGGGGAGTGCGTCAGTTGGGCGCCAGCGTTCGATCACACGGTCGGCGGGATTTACAATCCAATACTCCGGTACGCCGACGCGAGCGAACAGCATCCGCTTGCGCGTGCGGTCGTCGCGCGCACTCGACGGCGACAGCACTTCGACGGCGAGGGCGAGCCGCGTCACCTCATGCCATTCGCGCGGCTTGGTGCCGTCATCGTTTGACGGAACAACGAACAGGTCGGGCTGCACGAGACCGTCTGGCTCAAGCTCGAGATCGGCGGGCGAGAGATGCGTCACGCCCACACCGCACCGTTCCGTCCACGGGCGCAGTCGCAAGAGCAACTCGGCGACCACGCCTTGATGATCCCACGTCGGCGACGGCGTCACGACCAGCTCGCCATCAATAACTTCGTAGCGATTCCCGTCGCTCGGGAACGCACGCACCATCGCGACGGTCCAGGGATCTGCTCCGATTCTCGGCATGCCCATATGGTGCTCGGCTCGGCAGGAAAATTGCAAGTGGCCACGCCGCAACATGCGAAGCGAAGCGCGCGTGACCGTTATCGCGTCCATGCATCCGTCACCGTATTACCGCCGTCCCCGGCACCATAAAAACAGGGGGCGACGAAGCCATGCTTCGTCGCCCCCGTCGTTCGCGCACCGCGCTCGTTAGTGCTTGATCACAATGAACCACGCATTGATGATCGGCCGCGGCGGTCCGCCACGTCCACCCGGCGCGGGCGCCGGAGCACCTGGAGCCGGAGCGGGTGCGGGGCCGTACTCGGGCTGGAACAAGAAGGCCATGTGCTTGACCGGATCGACCGCGATGGTCTTGGCGCCGGCAAAGGTCGGCACGGTGGCGACGACGGTGTACTGATCGGGGCCGTCCATGTGCGCGACGGTCACGTTCCCCGCGCGGCCGGCGGGAATGTAGATGAGCTTTTCGCTCGCGTCATAACCGAGCGCGTCCACGCCGTCGCCGTTGGCGATGGTGGCGACCACTTTGCCCGTGGCAGCGTCCACCACCACAGAGTTGGTGCCGCAACCGGAGAAGATGCGATTGCTCTTGGCATCGAACGCGATGCCGGTGGGATGGCCGCACGGCGCGGTGGGCCACGAGGCGACAGCCTTCCACGTTTTGACGTCCACCACCTGAATGGTGTTTTTGTTTTCGTTGTTGACGAAGATGCGGCCCTTGCCGTCGGGCACGGCGCCTTCGGGGCCGTTGTCCTCGAGCTCCACGGTCGCCACAATGTCACCGGTCTTTGGGTTGATCGCGGTGAGCGTGCCAACCTTGCTGTGGTTGGTGAGGAGAATAACATCATCCGGCTCGTCGTACATAATGCCGTCGAGTCCGCCGACTTCAATCTTGATCTTCTTGATGAAGGCGAGCGTCTTGAGGTCGAACATCGTCACGGTAGAATCACCAGCATTCGTGGTGAAGCCGTGGCCCGCCTTGGGCGCGAGTCCTACGCCGTGGGTGCGTGGCGTGTCGGGAATGTCGCCGAGCACTTTGCCCGTGGGGCCGTCGACGACCATGATGTGCGTGCCGCGCGACACAAACACGCGGCCGGTGCCGATTTCGGCGGTGATGTAATCGGTGCCCCCTTCACCGCCGATATTCCA
Organism: Gemmatimonadota bacterium; assembly: GCA_026387915.1. Classification (NCBI taxonomy): domain Bacteria; kingdom Pseudomonadati; phylum Gemmatimonadota; species Gemmatimonadota bacterium. Next base: position 212,829 of record JAPLKS010000018.1, on the reverse strand, counting down.
TTTTTCGACGGTGAACTTCTGGGCGTGCGCGGCGCGCGGCGCCATCGCAACGGCAGCAAGAATAAAGAGCGGTACGGTGAGTGCGCGGCGAGCCATGCAGTCCTCGGCGGAAAAGGCGTTGATCCAAGCGGAATGCGGCAGTCTGAACACTACATCCAGCTTCCTGTCGGAATGATGACAGTCGAGCGTGCGGCGGCTACTTCCGAAGCACCGGCCCGTTGAACCAGATGGCGTTGGGTGCGTCGGAGCGCGCGGCCACGATATCCGGCCACCCGTCGCCGTCGAGATCGCCGATGGCGAGGCCGTAGACAGCGCCCTTGCCGTCGTTCCACGCGACTTCTTCGAACCGGGGCAGTTTGCCGCCGCCCATGTTGAAGAACACGGAACCGCGCGCTTCAAAATTGCCGACGACAATATCGAGCGTGCCGTCGCGATTCATGTCGGCAATGCCAATCGAGTAGGGCGCGTTCCCTGGCGTGCCGAGTTGCACCGGCTCGGAAAAGGTGCGCTTCCCCGCGTTGGTGTAAATGAACATCCCGGTTTTTTCGTCGCCAACCACAAGGTCAATCGTGCCGTCGTGATTGATGTCGGCGGCGGCGGCGGCGCGAATCGAACTGTGCGCGGGGCCAACAGGCACCGGTGCGGCGGCAAAGGTGCCCGTGCCATCATTCCAAAAAATCAGACTCTGCCCACCATCGCGATGCGGCACAAACAAATCGATGCGGCCGTCACCATCGAGATCCGCCGCAATGATGATGGTGGCCGATTGCGTGGGGAGCGGTTTGCACACCGGAAACGCGCCCTTGCCATCGTTGAGGCACACAAAACTCGGACGCGGATTGGCGGGGTTTGAACTGCGATTAGCGACGATGATGTCGGGGCGGCCGTCGCCGTTGAGATCTGCGACGGTGACGTAGCGCGTGGACCAGTCAGGCTCGCCGAAGGTACTCGAGACGCGGAAGTGTCCCTTGCCGTCATTGAGATACACCAACTTTCGGTCTGGGCGGTCGTTGCTCACCACAAGGTCGAGCGTGCCGTTGCCATCGAGATCGGCGAGTGCTGCGGTGTAGGTGCGGTCGGGAGTATCGCCGAGGTTTTCGGTGGTGAAGTGCCCCTTGCCGTCGTTGCGCAGGAGGAGATTGTGCAGCGGCCAGTGCCGTCCTTTGGCGAGGACGATGTCGAGCGTGCCATTACCGTCGAGATCGCCGAGGCTGACGCTGGCGGAGGTTTCGCTGGTGGTCTCGAGCAGTTGCACGCGGTCGAAGGTGCGCAGTTCAGCTCGCGGCGCCAACGACACGGGGAACAGGAACAGGCCGAGCAACGGGGCGTACCGTGCGCGCGAGAGTTTCCGGTAGGATGTCATACGGGAAAAGGTAGCGCCGCACCGCCATTCTCACGAACGAAAGACGGGACCCGTGGCACTGCCGCGAGGGTCAGACGGTCGGTTGCTCGGCGTTCTCTTCGGTGACGCCTTCTTCCATCATGGCGAGCATCGCGGCTTCGGCATCGGCGTCGCGCTTGGCCTGCCACTCGGTGACGATCGGTGAGAGCACGCTCATTGCCTGCCGCACCGTGCACTCGCAGATGTTGCGCACGTGCGTCGCCGCGTCGGTGCCCTCCGGCGCGGGTTGGAGCATCAGCAGTTCATAGACCGAGATGCCGCCACGAATCACCAACGTGTCGAGGGTGACACCGTACCGACGCCAGAGCGTGGCCGTATGCGGCACCACCAAGTCGCGTGGCACCGTGGTGCCCTCGCGCAACGGGAACAGCGTGGGATCGAGTTTTCCAGGCATGAAACAGGGGGTGCGAAGCGCGGTTAGGGAGCGGACCGCTCGTGCGGCTTGTCCTCTGAGAGTATCGGCCGGTGACCAGCCGCTGTGTACGGGTTTATGCGGGGAAAACGACCCGAATTTCGTACAAAAAGCTGCCCGCCGCACCTTGTACTTTCGGTGTTTATTCGGTATCTCATAAGGGGTGTCCGGGCGCCCGAATTCACACACGCCGCCCTCGCGGGGGCTGCGCGATCACGCCTGCGAGTCACTCTGAATGTCGTACGCCGAACTGCACTGTCATTCCACGTTTTCGATGCTCGACGGGGCCGCGCACCCGGAGCAGCTCGTGGCGCGCGCGGTGGCGCTTGGGCTTGGCGCGCTCGCGCTCACCGATCACGACGACGTCGGCGGCGTGGTGCGGTTCGCCACGGCGGCGCGGCAAGCGGAGTTTGCGGGGCTGATCGGCGTGGAGCTGAGTGTAGAGGTGATGGACCGCCTCGGCACCGCCGAGCCTAAGCCGCTGCTAACGCATCTCGTGCTGCTCGCCGAGGACCGCGTGGGGTACGGCAACTTGTGCACGCTCATCACGCGGGCGCGGCTCGATCATCCGCGCGGCCGGCCGCGCGTGAATCTCGACACGCTCGCGCGCCACGCCGGCGGATTGTTTGCGCTCACCGGCTGCCCGCGTGGCTGGGTGCCGCGACTCGTGGCCCGCGGTGCGCACGACGACGCCTGCGCCGCGGCGGCCACACTCGTCGACATGTTCGAAGGCCGCGTGGCCATTGAGTGCTGGGACCACGCGTTGCCCGAGGAGCGCGCCGTCACGCGCGACCTCATAGCGCTCGCGCGCGCGCTGGATGTGCCGTGGGTGGTCACCAATGATGTGCACTACGCCGAGCCCACAGGGCGGCTCGCGCACGACGTGCTGGTGGCGCTGCGGCATGGCGCAACGCTCGACGACATGGGCGCGCGGCTGCGCCCCAACGGCGAGTGGTATCTCAAAGGGGCTGCGCAGATGGCGCGCCGTTGGCAGGGCTACGAGACGGGACTCGCCGCCACGCTCACGATTGCCGAGCGGTGCGCGTTTCGCTTAGCTGACCTCAAACCAACACTGCCGTCCTTTCCGCTCCCGCCCGGCGTGAGCGAAGACGCGTATCTCGCACAGCTCGTGCAACAAGGTGCCGTCGAGCGGTGGGAGTGGCGCCGCACCGCGCGACACGACCGGCAGATTGAGCACGAGCTCACCCTTATCAGCAAGCTGGGGCTCGCCGGCTATTTCTTGATTGTGTGGGACATTGTGCGCTTTGCGCGCCGCGAGGGAATTCTCTGTCAGGGGCGCGGCTCGGCAGCCAATAGCGCGGTGTGCTACGCGCTCGGCATCACGGCAGTGGATCCGATCAAGCTTGAGTTGCTCTTTGAGCGGTTTTTGAGTGAAGAGCGCAAGGAAGCGCCGGACATTGACATTGATTTTGCGCATCGTGACCGCGAGCGCGTGTTGCAGTACGTGTACGATCGCTATGGCCGCGAGCACGCGGCGATGGTGTGCGAGCACATCACCTGGCGCGGGCGCAGCGCAGTGCGCGACGCCGCGCGGGTGCTTGGGTTTTCGGTGCAGCAGGCGGAGGCGCTGGCCACGTGCAGTGATCGGCACTCGGCACAGAGCACCGCGGCAGCGCTCCGCGTGGGGAGCACAACCGATACCAGCGGTGAGGCGCGCGCCTTGCTCCACCGCGCCGGTCTCGACCCGCACGACCTGCGCGTGCGAACGCTCGCCGACATTGTGGCCGGGTTGCATCAAGCGCCGCGGCATCGCGGGATTCACGTGGGCGGCTTTGTGCTCACGCACGAACCGCTGCACACGGTGGTGCCCATTGAGCCCGCGTCGATGGATGAGCGAACCGTCATTCAGTGGGAGAAGGATGACCTCGACCCTGTGGGGCTCATCAAGATCGATCTGCTCGGACTCGGCATATTGACCGTGCTGCAGGACTGCCTCAAATACATTCGCGCCACCCGCGGCGTGACGCTCGACCTCGGACAACTCGATCATCGCGATCAAGCGGTGTATGACGACCTCTGCCGCGCCGACACCGTGGGAGTGTTTCAGGTGGAGAGCCGCGCGCAGATGAACACGTTGCCGCGGCTCAAGCCGCGCTGCTTTTACGATCTCGTGGTGGAGGTGGCATTGATACGGCCCGGCCCCATTCAGGGCGACATGGTGCATCCGTATTTGCGGCGGCGCGCGGGCGAAGAGGAGGTTACGTACCCCCACCCGTCACTCGAACCCATTCTCAAGCGGACGATGGGCGTGCCGCTCTTTCAGGAGCAAGGGATGCAGGTGGCGATTGCGGCCGCGGGATTCACACCGGGCGAGGCCGATCTGCTGCGCAAGGCGATGGGGCACAAGCGAAGCCGCGAGCGGATGGCGGACATTTGCCAGAAGATGATTGTCGGCATGCGCGCGAATGGCATCGCCGAGGATGTAGCGCTGCGCATTTACCACCAGATCAATGCTTTTGCCGATTACGGGTTTCCGGAGAGTCACGCGGCGAGTTTTGCGTTGATCGTGTACGGCAGTGCGTATCTGCGGCACTATTACGCGGCGGAGTATCTCTGCGCGATGCTCAATGCGCAGCCGATGGGCTTCTATTCAGCGGGAACGCTCGTGGAAGATGCCAAGCGGCACGGCGTGCGCGTGCTCGGCGTGGACGCCACACGATCGGCGTGGGACCACACACTGGAGTGTGCAGACGGCACAGTGGTGGTGCCGCACGATGGGGTGATTGCGGTGCACGGCGCGGAGCACGGCGCGGAGCGCGAGCCGTCGCCCAGAACAGACAGGATTGGAGCGCCGCCCAAGAGTCCGAACAAACGGAAAGCCCCCGCCGTGCGACTCGGCTTTCGCAGTATTCGCGGACTCGGATCGCAGGCGCGAGGCAAACTCGAGCGTGCGCTTGCGGGCGGCGCGTTTACGGGGGTTCACGATTTTGTGGAGCGCACGCAACTCGATCAACGCGCACTGCGGTTTATTGCCGAAAGCGGCGCGCTCGATGCGTTTGTGCAGAACGAGCCGTACGAGCGGCGACGACGCATTGCGCTCTGGCGTGTGCTCGAGGCGGTGCGCGGCACCGGTGGTCCGCTCGCGCTTTTTCCCGAGGCGCCGGTGCCCGCTGGACTGCCGCCCCTTTCGCCACCGGAACTCACCGAGGGCGACTACCGGCTCACCGGCCTGTCATTGAATGGGCACCCGATGCGGCATCTTCGGCCGCTGCTTGTGCCAAATGGCGTGCTGACCGTGCGCGACGCAACGCGACAGCGCGACGGCGCCAAGGCGGGAGTGGCGGGGCTCGTCATTTGCCGTCAACGCCCAGGCACGGCCAAGGGATTTATGTTTCTCACGCTCGAGGACGAAACCGGGATGCTGAATGTGGTTGTCACACCGCAACGGTTCGAGCGGCAGGCCCTACTGATCACGCGATCGCCGCTGCTCCTCGTGCGCGGCACGTTGCAGATTGAGCAAAATGTGGTGAATCTGCGCGGCGAGGAATTCATTGCCCTCGGCGCGGGAGCGGGTGCCGCGCATGCGCGGAGCCACGACTTTCATTAGGCGTGCTGGCCGAGAATGGGCACGATCGGTTGCGGGAGCGGCCTCCCACCGGCGATACTCACGGTAGCACGCGAACGCGGCTGTGCACCGTGCGCCATCACGCCACCGGCCCTGGAGGGCCGATGCTCCCTATTCACGAAACTCCGACCGGCAGTATTCCGCGCAAACCGACCGACGCCGAGATCGACGTCTACGGCCTGTCGGACGTCGGTCGCGTCCGCACGGAAAATCAGGATCATTTTCTGGTGGCATCGCTTGAGAAACATCTCGCGATGCGCATGGGCAATATTCCCGACCCCACGCTGCGCACGCCAGACATGAACCGGTTGGCCTTCTTGATGATGGTCGCTGACGGTGTCGGCGGCGGTCAAGGTGGCGCGGAGGCCAGTCGCTTTACGCTCGACGCCATCACCGCGTACGTCACGCGCGGGATGCACGCCTACTACACCGCCGATCCGGCCGACGACGAAGCCTTTGCCATCGCCTTGCAGGCGGCCGCACTGCGGGCACACACCAAACTGGTTGAGCGCGCCAGCACCGAGCCGGCGCTCGCTGGCATGGCCACCACCCTCACGCTCTTCCTCGGCGTGTGGCCGCGGGCGTATCTGCTGCACGTGGGCGACAGCCGCTGCTATCAGTTCCGCGACGGCGTGTTGCAGCAACTCTCTCGCGACCAGACGATGGCCGAGGACCTGCTCGCGGCCGGCGTGATCAAGCGCGACGATCGTGCGCACCAGCGGTGGTCGAATGTATTGTCGAGCGCCATCGGCGGTCCGAATACGGTGCCGGTGGTCACTGGGCTAGACAACGAGTGGGGCGTCGTGCATTTGCTGTGCAGCGACGGACTCACCAAACATGTGAGCGACGAGCGGATTCGAGAACGACTCGCCACGATGACGTCGGCGCGGCAGGCGTGCGAAGCGCTGTTGCAGGACGCGCTCGACGGGGGCGGCACCGATAACGTCACGGTGATCGTCGCGCGGACGATGAAGGGGGGCGTCTGAGACTTCGGGCGTGATGCCCGGTCCTGACGCGGAGCGCGTGATGGAAACCTTGATGTCCATGCAGCATCCCACCACGTGACCCACCGAGACTCAGTATGACCACCGCGAAACCGACGTTCTTCGCGACCGCCGCCGCCTTCCGCGCCTGGCTACACGCGAACCACGCGCACGCCACGGAACTCATCGTCGGCCTCCACAAGACGGAGAGCGGGAAGACGAGCATGACGTGGCCCGAATCGGTGGATCAGGCGCTCTGCTACGGCTGGCTCGACGGCGTCCGACGCTCGCACGACGCGTGGAGCTACACCATCCGCTTCGCGCCGCGCCAGGCGAGGAGCACGTGGAGCAGCGAGAGCATCCGGCGCGTGGGCGAGCTCCGGGGGCTCGGATTGATGATGCCGACCGGCGAGGCCGCGTTCGCGCGACGCGACGAGGACCGGCCGGAGAGCACGGCGTACGACCAGCGCGGCAGCGGCCTCGACGCCGCCACCGAACGCGCGATGCGGCGGCAGTCCAGAGCCTGGGCGTTCTGGGAAGCGCAGGAACCGTCCTACCAGCGCAAGGCCGCGCATTGGGTGAAAAGCGCGACGCGTGACGCCACGCGCAGGGGGCGGCTCGAGACGCTCATCGCGAGTTGCGCGAAGAGCGAGTGGATTCCGCAGATGCTCAGCGCACAACCGGCCGACACGAAGGCGGCGGCAAAGCCGGCGCGCGGGAAACCGGCGCGCAAGAAGCCGCCGCGGCTCCCTTAGCTCGAGTAGTACGCCGCGTTCTCTTCGATGTAGCCCTTGGTGAGATCGCAGCCGTACGCAGTGGCGGCGCCGTCACCCACGCCGAGTGCGACGTCGATTTCTACCACATCGAGCTTGAGTGCTTCGCGCACGATGTTGTCGTCAAACTCCAGGCGACGTCCGCCCTGCACTACCTGAAAACCGTTGATCCACGCGTCGGTAGTCGCTGCGTTGATCGTGCAGGGCGTGCACTTGCCCACGGCCATCAGAATGCGTCCCACGTTGGGATCGGCGCCGTGCACCATTGTCTTGATGAGCGGCGAGTTCACGAGACTCTTGGCAATGATCCGCGCTTCGTCGTGCGTGGCCGCGCCGCGCACAGAAGTTCGGAGCAGATGCTCAGCGCCTTCGCCGTCACGGGCGAGCATTTCGGTCATGCGAATGCAGCCGGCGTTAAGTGCCAGCTGGAATTCAGTTTCGTCCACGGGGCCGGCGAGGCCGCTGGCGAGCATCGCGCAGGTATCGCTGGTGCTCGTGTCGGTATCCACGGACAGCATGTTGAAGCTCACTGCTGCCGCCGCGCGCAACATGCGGTCGAGCGTCGGAGCGTCGAAGGCTGCGTCGGTGAAAATGTAGGCGAGCATCGTGGCCATGTTCGGCTCGATCATCCCCGAGCCCTTGGCCACCCAAGTGATGGTCGCGTTGCCCACCGCCACGCTGATGGCTTTGGCATAGGTGTCGGTGGTCATGATGCCTTCGGCACCGACAATCGGCTGTTCCTGCAGATCGGCCGCCATACCGACGATCCCCACTTCGATTTTCTCAATCGGGAGCGCAACGCCAATCACGCCGGTGGAGCTGACGAGGACTTTGTTCGGTGTTGTCCCCAACTCAGCGGCAGCGGCGGCGGCCATGCGGCGCGCATTGGAGATGCCGGCCTCGCCGGTGGCAACATTACTGACCTTGCTGTTCGCCACAATCGCGCGGAGGATGCCGCCTTTGATTGTTTCGCGGCCGACGATGATCGGCGCGCCGGGAAAGTGGTTGCGCGTGAAGATTGCCGCGGCGGCGCAGTCCACCTCGCTCGCAAACAGCGTGAGGTCCTTGGCGGACGGCTTGAGGCCGACATTGCGGCTGGCGCAGCGGAAGCCGCGCGGAAAGATCGGAGTGTTGTGGTAGGACACGGCTGTTGGGAGAAGCGGAACGAGAAAGATATGCGGCGCCCCGCCCGAGGGCGAATGGGGTACCTTTAACTGACCCAACGTTCCCTCACCCAGTGCACCGTGGAGGCGCTCGCGTGGACCTGAAAATCATTGGCCTGAACCTTGGATATGCCGTACTTGGCGTGATCCTGATGTATGCGAGCTACCGCATCATCGACCGGCTCACCCCCGAAGTGGATTTTCCGGCTGAGCTCAAGCGCGGCAACGTGGCGGTCGCGATTTTCATTGCGGCGCTGTTTATCGCCATTGCCATGATCATCGGCCACGCCCTGAACTAGCGCCATGCGGTCGTTTGCCGTGGCGGCTTTGGCCGCTGTCATCGCGCTCACCGTCGCCGCCCCAGCGGGGTTACCGCTCGGCGCGCAAAGCGCCGTGGTGGCGCGACGTGCCACGCGCGACGAATCGCGCTACGACGGCACCTTCAAGAAGTACAGCAAACGATTCTTTGGCATTGGCTTCGACTGGCGCCGCTTCAAGGCGCAGGGGCTCGCCGAGAGCGGGCTCGACCCCGAGGCGCGTAGTCGCGTGGGCGCCAAAGGGGTCATGCAGCTCATGCCGAGCACCTTTCACGATATTCAGTCGCAGCGCTCGGACTTTGGCGCCATTGATGACCCCGAGTGGAACATCGCGGCGGGGATTCTGCACGATCGCTACCTGTGGAAGCTCTGGGCCGCGGACGTCGCGGAGGCGGAGCGCCCCGCTTTCATGTTCGGGAGCTACAACGCCGGCGAGGGGACGATTGCCCGCGCCACGCGCACCGCCCGAGATTCGTCGCTCGACCACGCCCGCTGGTCGAGCATTGAGCAAGTAGCACCCACGGTGCCACGCTGGCGCTACCGTGAAACGCTGGGCTACGTGCGGACCATCGAACAGAGCTACCAGCGGTTGACGACCAAGCGCTAGTCCGGGCTCGAAGCCAGCACACCACCCCCGCTTCGCGTATTTTCTAGGTAGAAACGCTCTCCCACCGCGTGCACTTTCAGGAGCACTTATGTCGCTGCATTCGCGCGTCGCGCCGCTGGCGCTGACGATCGCTTTCGCCCTGCCGCTTTGCGCCCAGGCTCCACGCACCGCCAAAGCGGCGGCACCAGTCGCTGCGGCTGCACCGGCCACGCTGGCCAGCGCGAACCCGCTGCTCTTCTCGGGCCTGCGCTACCGCATGATCGGCCCCGCGCGCGGTGGACGCGTGACGGCCATCACCGGCGTGCCGAGCCAGCCGCGCACGTTCTATATGGGGAGCACCGGAGGTGGCATTTGGAAAACCACCGACGCTGGCACGAACTGGCAGAACATCTCCGACGGTCAGCTCCCCGTGGGCTCTATGGGCGCGCTCGAAGTGACCGCTACCGATCCGAATGTGATTTACGCGGGCACGGGCTCAAGCAAGATTCGCAGCAACGTCTCGATTGGCCGCGGGATGTACAAGTCCCTTGATGCCGGCAAGACGTGGAGCTTCAGCGGACTCCGCGATGTGGGGCAGATTGCCACCGTGCGCGTGCATCCCCAGAACCCAGACATGGTGTTCGCGGCGGCGCTCGGCAGCCCGTTCGTGCCCACGCGCGAGCGCGGCATCTACAAGAGCACCGACGGCGGCAAGAACTGGCGCAACGTCTTGTTCGTGACGGACAGCACTGGCGCCGCCGATCTCGAAATGCAGCCTGGCAATCCCAACGTGCTCTTTGCCTCGATGTGGCATGGCATGCGGCGTCCGTGGACAATCATCAGCGGCGCACGCGAAGGCGGCATCTACAAGAGCACCGACGCCGGTGAACATTGGACCAAACTCGGCGGCGGGTTGCCGTCGGAATTGTTTGGCCGCAGCAATGTTGCAATCTCCGCAGCTGCGCCGAACCGCATCTATGCGCTTATCGAAGCCAAGCCGGCTGGCGGACTCTACCGCTCCGACGACGCGGGCGCGACGTGGACGCTCGTGAATGGCGCGCAGAATCTGTGGACGCGCCCCTTCTATTACACGACGCTGCAGGTGGATCCCAAGAACCCCGACGTCGTGTACGTCGGCAACGAAGGCTGGTTCAAGAGCACCGACGGTGGCAAGACTTTCCGCAGCGAGCGCGTACCGCACGGCGACAACCACGATCTCTGGATCAACCCCAACGACTCGCGGGTGATGATCCAGTCGAATGATGGCGGCGCCAATGTGACGCTCGACGGCGGCGCGACGTGGAGCTCGCAGTACAATCAGCCCACCGCCGAGATCTATCAGGTGGCCACGGACAATCAATTCCCGTACCGCGTGTACGGCGCGCAGCAGGACAACACCACGCTCATCGTGCCGAGCTTGCCGCTCGGCACTGGACAGGCGGAAGAGTGGCGCACTGGCCCAGGCTGCGAGACGGGACCGATTCTTCCGAACAGCAAGAATCCGAACATCGTGTACGGATCATGCAAAGGTCAGTTCTCGCGCATGAACTTGACGAGCGGCGACGAGCAGCAGTCGTGGGTGGGCGGCGAGTCGCTGTACGGCAATGGCGGCGCAACGCTCATCTACCGTTTTCAGCGTGTGAGCCCGATGTCGCTGTCGCCGCACGATCCCAAAGTGCTGTACTACGGATCGCAGTATCTGCATCGCACGCGTGACGAAGGCGTCACGTGGGAAAAAGTCTCTCCTGATCTTACGGCGTTCCCCAAGGGCGAGCCGCAGGAACCGAGTGGCATTCCGATTACGCGCGACGCCACGGGCGAAGAAGTGTACAGCACGTTGTATGCGATTCGTGAGTCGCCCGTGCAGAAGGGCGTCATCTGGACCGGCTCGAACGATGGGTTGGTGTATGTGACGCGCGACGACGGCAAGACGTGGACGAACGTCACGCCCAAGGGGCTCGCTGCCGGCGGCCGCGTACAGAACATTGACCCGAGTCCACACCGCGCGGGCACGGCGTACGTGGCCATCTATCGATTCCTGCTCGGCGATTTTGCGCCGTATATCTATCGCACCGACGACTTTGGCAAGAGCTGGACGCGCCTTACCGACGGCACCAATGGCATTGCCGCAGATGAGCCGACGCGTGTGGTGCGTGAAGACCCGGACCGCGCGAAGCTGCTATACGCGGGCACCGAGTTCGGTATGCACGTGAGCTTTGACGACGGCGCGCACTGGCAGAAGTTGCAGCTCAATCTGCCAGCCACGCCGGTGACGGACATTGTGGTGCACGCCAAGGATCTCGTGCTCTCCACGCAGGGGCGCGCGTTCTGGGTGCTCGACAATCTCACGCCGCTACATCAGATGGCGGAGAAGATGGCGAGTGCTGAGGCGGTGCTCTATGCGCCGCGCACGGCAACGCGTATGAAGATTCGTGCGAGCGGCGGCATGGGCCGTGGCGTTGGGGCGCAGTATCCCACGGCCGGCGCACAGATTGACTACTACCTCGCCAAGGCAGCGGACACCGATATCAAGATTGAAATTCTTGATGCGGCAGGCACAGTGGTGCGCACGCTGAGCAGCGCTGGCGCTGGTGCGGCAACGGCGGCGGCCGACGCTGGTGGGGATGACGAAGAAGCCGGCCCGCGCCGGCCGAGCGGCCCGGTGCGCCTTGATAAGAGCGCGGGGATGCATCGCTTGACGTGGGATCTGCGCTATCCCGGCCCATGGCAGAGCGAGCGTGTACCCGAAGGCGGCAACGGTCCGATGGCAGTGCCCGGTGCCTACGCCGTGCGCCTCACGGTCGGTGCGTGGAGCGACACGAAGAAGTTCACGCTGATTGAAGACCCGCGCGTGACGGCCGACGGCATTACGACCGCCGACTTGCAGGCGCAGTTCGCGCACAACATGAAGCTGCGCGACCTGGTGAGCGACGCCAATCGTGCCGTCTCGCGCATTCGCGCGGGGCAGACGCAGTTCCGCACCGACGCGCCGATGCTGCAGAAGGTGAATGCCCTCGCGTCGCAGCTCATTACGCCGCCCATTCGGTACAGTCAGCCGGAGCTGGCAACGCATATCACCTATTTGTATTCGATGACCAACGGCGCCGATCAGAAGGTGCCGAAGGATGCCGTGGAACGCCTTGGCGTGCTGCGCAAACAGCTCGATGCGCTCGTGCAGCAGATCAATGCGCTCCTCGGACCCCGGATGTGAGTAGATTGCTGTAGCGTCCTTTCCTCTTTCTCCCTTCTTATCGATGCGCACTTTGCTGACTTCCCTGCTCGCCTTCTCGGTCGCCGCCTGCACCACTAGCGGCGACACAGCGCCCACGACGGCCCCCGACATCACCACGGCGACGTTCGCGTCGTCGCTCGGCGTGAATCTAGCGGCGTCCATCAAGACGCCGACTGGGCTCTATTATCGCGACATCTCGACCGGCACTGGTGCGCCGGTGGCCACTGGCAAGCAAGTGACGGTGAAGTACACCGGCTGGCTCGCGAATGGTACGCAGTTCGACAGTGGTACGATTCCGTTTGTGTACGGCGTCGGCCAGGTCATTCAGGGATGGGATCAGGGATTGGGCGGCATGCTCGTTGGCGGCAAGCGCCAGTTGGTCATTCCGCCATCGCTTGGCTATGGCGCGTCGGGCTCCGGCCCGATTCCCGGCAACGCGATTCTCGTATTCAACGTCGAAATCATCAGCGTTCCGTAATAGCACACGCGCCGCATCGTAGGATCACGATGCGGCGCGCGGTACGGTCTTCGGTGCGTTCGGCGCACCGTCTCACGGGGTGGTCGATCAGCTGATCGGCGACCCCGTGAGGCTTTTCATGAGGCGATACATAAACTCGCCCGCTTCGTAGAAGCCGCGCTGCGGAATGTGTTCGTTCATGCCGTGGGCGTTGGAGTCGCCGTAGAACTGGCCGCTCACACCATAGGTAGGAATGCCCGAGGAGCGCAGGAAGCGACCATCGGTGGCGCCGGTGCTCATCGTGGGAATAACCGCGACGCCCGGCCACATATCCTTGGTGGCGCGTTCAATCTCCGCCATCACCTGCCCCGCGGCGATCGACGGAGGACTGTTCTCAGCGACGCCACGCGTCTTGGTGACTTTCACTTTGTCGCCCGCGAGGCGCTGTAGCTGGGCCTGAATGGAATCGGGATTTTCGTCGGGCAGAATGCGGCAGTTTACAAAACCGCGCGCGCGCTGCGGTAGCGCGTTGAGCGCGTGCCCACCGTCGAGCATCGTGGCCACGCAGCTCGTGCGGAGCTGCGAGTTGTAGCTCGGATCCGAGGAGATGAGCGCGGCGGCGGCCGCGTCCTTGGGGTTCGCGACGAGCGCCTTCATGGCCGGTCCGATTGGCCCTTCGGTGATCGCGGCCGAACGCTCGAAGTAGGTGCGGGTAATGTCGTTCAGATGCACCGGGAAGTCGTACTTGCCAATAGCCGTGAGCGCAGCCGCCAGTTCGTAAATGGCGTTGTCCTTGACCGGGCGCGACGAGTGGCCGCCAGGGTTGGTGGCTTCGAGCTGAAAGTTCTGCACCTTTTTTTCGCTCGCCTGAATGTCGTGTGACAGTTTCTTGCCGTTCTTGACACGTCCACCGCCGCCTTCGTTGAAGGCGAACTCGGCGTCAATCAGGTTGCGGTGATTCTTGATGAGCCAATCCACCCCATTGGCAGGGCCGCCTTCTTCGTCGGTGGTGAGGGCCACGATGATGTCGCGGTCCGGCACAAACTTCTCGGCCTTGAAGCGCATGATAAGGGCGAGATGGATCGCACCATCATCTTTGTCGTCGCTGACGCCGCGGCCGTAGAAGGTGGTGTCCTTCTCAATGAACGTGTAGGGCGGCAACGTCCAGTCTTCAGGCTTGGCTTCTACAACGTCAATGTGCGAGAGCAACAACACGGGCTTTTTGCCGAGTTTCTTGCCGCGGAGGCGCGCAATGAGGTTGCCTTTGCGCGGCGCGTTGGAGAGGACGGTGACGTCGGAGTCTGGGAAGCCGGCGGCTTTGAGGTGCTTGGCCATCGCCTCAGCGGCGGCAAGCGTGGAGCCGTTGCTCTCCTGCGTGTTGATCTCGATCATCTCACGAAACAAATCGCGGGCGACCGTATCCCAGTGGGTGAGCACGCGCGGCTTGCCGGCCTGCGCCCAGAGCGTGGCGGGGCGTACGGCACCGAGGACCAGGAGGAGCGCGGTGAGGGAGAGCACGAGGCGACGAATCATGGGCAAGGACCAGTAAAGAGTGTGCGCGGAATCTCGCGTGCCAACGGGCGCGGCACAAGGAAGTGCGCCGGACCTCCGTTCGTCGTAAGTTGGGGAATCCCCTCCCATCTGAGGATTCCCGTGATCGTTCTCCGCCGCGCGCTCGTTGCCCTCTTCGCCGCCCTTCCACTCGTAGCGCAGCAGCCCGATGCCGCGCTCGTTGCCAAGGCGCGCGCCATCCACGACAAAGTCATTGCCATCGACACGCACGTGGATTTTTCTCCTGCCGCGATGACCGTGGCATCGCCCACGTATGTCACGGGTGGCACCTCGCAGGTGGACCTCGCCAAGATGGAAAAGGGCGGCCTCAACACCGTCTTCTTTAGCATCTATACGGGGCAGCGCGATGACTTTTCTACGGCTGGCTACGCGCAGGCGATGACAACTGTGATGGAGAAGTTCGAGGCCATCCACCGCCTCACCGAACAGCTCGCGCCGGCACGCATTCAACTCGCGCTCACCGCTGACGATGTGCGCCGCATTCGTGGAGAGCACAAACTCGTCGCACTCATGGGGGTCGAGGGCGGGTACGCGATTGGCGAAGACATCACCAACGTCCGAAAGTTCTACGACCTTGGCGCACGGTACCTCTCGCTCTCGCACAACGGTCATAGTCAGCTCTCCGACAGCAACACGGGAGAAGCCGACGGTGTGTGGAAGTGGAACGGACTCTCCCCGCTGGGCAAGCAGGTGGTTGCTGAAGCCAACCGGCTCGGCATCATGATGGATGTGTCGCATCCCTCGAAGGCGTCGAACTTGCAGGTGATGGCGATGAGCAAGGCGCCGGTGATTGCCAGTCATTCGGCGGTGCGCGCGTTGTGCGATCACAGCCGAAACCTCGACGACGAACAACTGCTTGCGCTCAAGAAGAACGGCGGCGTGGTGCAGATTGTGGCGTTCACGGGCTATCTCAAGAAAGCCGTGCCCGATTCGCCGGAGCGCACCGCTGCGATGGAAGAACTCCGCAAGGAGTTCAATCTCCCCGCCGCTGGAGCGCGCGGTGGGCGTGGAGCAGCGGCTCCCGCGGGGGCCGCTGCTCCGGCCGCTGCTCCGGCCGCTGGTGGTGCGCCGGGCGGTGGACGCGGCGGCCGTGGCGGCGCGCTGGCCTCACTTGACTCGGCGCAGCGCGTGAAGTACCAGGCGCGCCTCGCCGAGGTGAATGCGAAGTTTCCTGCCGCACCGCGCGCCAACGTGAAGGATCTTGCCGATCATATCGATTACGCCGTGAAACTGATTGGCCTGGATCACGTCGGCATCAGCTCAGACTTTGACGGCGGCGGCGGCATCGATGGCTACAACGAAGCCGGTGAAGCATTCAACGTGACGCTCGAACTCGTGCGGCGCGGCTACACCGAGGCGCAGATCACCAAGCTGTGGGGCGGCAACCTGCTGCGTGTGATGCGCGAGGTCGAAACGGTGGCCAAGCAGCTCCAGAAGTCCACCAAGTCGTAACGCGCGCTAGCGTTTCTTGGCGAGAATGGTGCCGCGACAACTCGCGGCACCACAGTGGCAGGGGAAGCGTCGTTTGGCGGCCGGCGAATGCCGTTCGTCGAGCACGTAGGCGTAGTCGTACGCCAGCTCTTCACCCGGCGCGATGTCGCGGAGCGTCTCAATCCAAATGCGCCCGTCGTCGATGACGGCGTCGCAGTTCGGGTCGCAGGAATGATTGATGAAGCGCGCATCGTTGCCGTCGAAGGCCGCGTCAATAACCACATCGTCATCAATCGCAAACAAGAACGTGTGATGCCGTTCCCCAAGCACGTCGGGGTAGCGCGCCTCAGCTTCGGCGGGGGTCAGCCGCTGGCCGGCGTATTCAATAAGGCGCACCCCAGCGGGAATGGGGTGTGTGGCAAAGGCACCGAGCCCCTGCATGGGCGAGTCGCGGATCTCGAAAGGATGCACCCGAAAAAGATACGCGCCCCGCGAGTTTCGCGGGGCGCGTATCGTCTGGAGGGGCGGTGCGACTACTTCTTCTTGGCCGCGTCGCGCAGAATGGGCGTTTGGCCGTCGTAGCCGAACTTGGCGTTCGCGCCTTTTTCGAGCGCCGAGATGATGTCTTTGACCGAGGTGAGCTCGGCCGAGACGGTCACGGGGCGGTCGAGCAGATCCTTGTCGCGGACGTCGATCACGTAGTCGTACCAGCGGCGCACTTCCGGCACAATGCGGCTGACCGGCTGGTTGGTGAAGCTGATCTTGCCATCAATCCAGCTGAACGCATCCGCGACTTCTTCCGGCTTGAGCGTGGCCATCGCGCCTTCCTTGGTCACCGAAATCGCTTCACCGGCGTTCAAGGTGCGTTCCACTTTCTCAAACTTCACCATCGCGGAGCCGGTTTTCACCGACACAAAGATCAGTGGTTCATTGTTGTAGGCACGCACGGCGAAATCGTTGAGATCGAGGCCGGTCACCCGGACGGCAATCTTGCCGACGCGCACTTCAAAGGGCCGTTCGGCTTTGACGACGGCGAACGACGCCGTGCCTTCAACCTTGGCGGCGCGGAATTTCGGGCTCGCGTCCTTTGGCGTGGTGAGCTTGGTTTCCGCGCCGATGGCCACCGTGGACCCGTCTTCGAGCGTGGTCTTGCCGCGCTGACCGTTGCGAATAGCGAGCGTGACGGCCTCCGAGCCATTGACGGCCGTATTCACCGCAGCGTCGGCGCCGACTTTGTCGAGCACCAAGAAGATGATGACCACCAGCACGGCCAACACCAACACGACGCCAAACGCCGCCTTGCGCGAGCGCGGTTTGCCGACGGCGCCGATGTGCGAGGCGGCGCCGTGGCGCGCCTGCGCCACCTTTTGCCGATCGGATTCCGCGGCGTTGACCGCGGGCCGATGCAAAGCGGCGACGACGTGCGCCCAGGCATCGTCCACGCTGACTTCAGCGCGCGCTTTCCGCTCCGCGTGCGGCTTGTCTTCGTGTGCTTCGAGCCGGTGCAGCGAGCCGCGGCGGCGCTTTTCGCGAATCGACGCGGCGTGCACGGCGTCGTGAATGTAGGCGTCGAGCGCCTGCGTAGTTTCGAACGTGGCGCGCTTGTCCCACACGGAAAGCATCACGTCCTCGGCGAGGCGAGGCGCGAAGCTAGCATCCCCTAGGGCCTCCGTGGCTTCCAGAACGAGCGCGGGGTAGTCGGCGCGGAATAGTTTCTCGAGCGCAGCCTCATCACTGGCGCGGAGCGCTTTGAGGGTATCGCCATCAACTACCGGGAGCGTCACGGGCATCAGTACCTCCAATAGGGTGCAACCGTCATTCTGGTTCGGATCGCCGTAGCTTGGCACCAATCCTTCATATGCAATAGTGGGGATTCCCGCGCTTCGTTGACAGGGGTATGCCGACACCGCCGCGGGATGGGGGGTGCTGAGCCCCCCCCGAACGATGCTAGTTTCAGGGATGACTGAGACTTCCGGACGCAGGGCACTCGTGGTTGGGGCCTCGGGCCTCGTAGGGCAGGAAATCGTCCGCCAACTGCTCGCCGACCCCTCGGTGGCCCGCGTAACCTGTCTCGTGCGCCGACCATTGACGGCCGCGCCCCGCGACGCGCGGCTCCACGTCGTCCAGGCGGACCTCGCGGACGGGGGCGCACTCACCCTTGCCCCCAATCTGTTTGAGGTCGACGAGCTGTACTGCGCGCTTGGCAGCACCATCAAGAAGGCGGGGTCGCAAGACGCGTTTCGGGAGGTGGACTTTGGCCTGCCGCTCCAACTCGCCTCAATGGCACGTGCCCAAGGCGTGCCACATTTTCTGCTTGTGAGCGCCCTCGGGGCTGACGCAGCATCGCGGGTCTTTTACAGCCGCATGAAAGGCGAGCTCGAGGAGGCCATCGCGCAACTTGGATTTCCCGGCTTCACGGTCGCGCGGCCGTCTATGTTGCTGGGAGACCGTACCGAGTTTCGCTTGGGGGAGGTGTTGCTGAAGCCGCTCTCGCGCCTACTCCCCGCCAGGTACCGCGGCGTGTTTGCGCAGCAGGTGGCGGCGGCGCTCGTCGGCGCGGCGCGCGACGGTGCACAGGGGCATCGCGTGGTGGAAAACGCCGAACTTGTTCGGGTGCCTCGATGAGTAGCGTCACCGAGTGATGCGGGCCGACCGATGACGCAGCCGACGGTCTCCGATGCCGGCTCCGTGCCGACACCCGACACGCCATACGGCTCGCTCGGCGCACGGATGGTAGCCTCCGTCATTGACCTCGTGGTCGTCATACTGCTCGACTGGCCGGTGTGGTACGCACTCGGCGGACGGACGGACGGTTGGGCGCAACTCGCCCTGCAGCTGCTCCCCGCGGCGTATTTCATTTTGGCGTGCACGCGCGTCGGCCAGGGACAAACGGTTGGAAAGCACCTCATGCGCTTGCGCGTCGTGAACCGCAACGGCACGCCACTGACGTTCGGCTCGGCTTTCCTTCGATGGATGGTGGCGGTGGCCGCGGCGTTTCCGCTCTGGTGGTTGTGGCCGCAGGCGCCGGACTACCGCATGCTCCCGATGATCGGCGGTGGGCTGCTGTTGAGCGCGGTTTTGGCGGTTCTCGTGACCGACACGATCATGCTGCTCGCGTTTGTTCCGTCGCGGCGCACACTGCACGACCTGTGCGCGGGCTCGGTGGTAATACGCGCCGACGAGAGGCAGGCGCAGTCGCTACCCGCGCCGCCGCGACCGGTGCTGCTGACCGTAGGCGTTATGGCAGCAGTGACGATGGCGCTCGCGTTTCCACGATACGCGCGCATCCTCGTCCTCGCGCCACGCACCGCCGAGCTGATGGATGCCAGCGTGAGAATGCGCGCGACCGGTGTGGCGCGGCGCGTGACAGCCATAGCGACGTTCGACGCCACGGGCACCGACACGGTGTGGCGCGTGACGGCCTTGGCCGCGATGCGCGCACCGCGCCCAGCGGACGACGCGGAGGCCGTGCATCGCGTCGCGTGCGCGCTCGCAGAGCAGGCGCCGCACGCTGTGCGCGACGCAGAGGTGGCGGTGGTCGCATCCTTTCCGGGTTCTGCGATGGTGCCGGTTGCGCTCCTCTTTGTACCGGCTGACCTGAGTGCATCGGCGTGTGTGGCACGATCAACGGATGAAGACGCACCCGCTGGAGCGCTCGCGCCCACGACTCCGGACACACCGACCGCCGCACCCACAAAGCGCGCGAGGCAAGCACCATGATCGCCGCTGCGCTGAAACGCATGGCCACCGAGTTGCCGATCGGCTGGCGCACGCGTTTTGCACCCGCTCCAACGGGGTGGCTGCATTTGGGGCACGCGGCAAATGCGCTCTGCGTGTGGGGCGTGGCGCGCGCATTCGGAGGGCGCGTCGTGTTGCGCGTGGAAGATCACGACCGCGACCGATGCCGTCCGGAGTATGAGCGCGGGCTCCTCGAGGATTTGGAATGGCTCGGCTTCGCGCCGGATGAGGACGTCGCCCCGCAACGGGATCGGACAGCCGCCTATCACGACGCACTCGCGAAACTGGAACAGGCGGGACTGGCGTATCCCTGCGCCTGCTCGCGCCGCGATGTGGCTGCGCACGTCGGCGACGTCTTCAACGAAGAATCGAGATATCCCGGAACGTGCCGCACGCGTGCAGTGAACGCGGCGACCGTTCCGGCACGACGAGTGCGCATGGAGCCGGGCACCGAATCGTTCGACGACATCCTGCTCGGCCCCTGCACGCAGGACCCCGACGCGCAGTGCGGCGACTTCCTCATACGCGACCGGCGAGGCTTCTGGACGTACCAGTTCGCGGTGACGGTGGATGACTATGCGCAGCACATCGATGTTGTGATTCGCGGCGAAGATCTCCTGCCTTCCACCGGACGCCAGCTACGGCTCGCTCGCCTGCTCGGCCGCGAGACGATGCCGCGCTTTTTGCATCACCCGCTGATTCGGCACTTGGGCGGCATCAAACTCAGCAAGTCCGCCGGCGATACCGGCATTCGAGAGTTGCGCGATGCCGGGCGCTCTCCCGCCGAGGTACTCGGTGCTGCCGCGCACGCGGCGGGCTTCATTCGTGAACCGCGCCCGATTGTGGCGGCGGACGCGGCGGCTCTTTTCGGCGGCTGAACGGGGCACGGTCGCGAGGCGTCGCTGCCTCGGCGCACCGCACACTTCGCTTAGCGGTACAACACCCCCGCCCTGCGCAGTCGATCCACCGCACCCGCGAGTCGCGTTTCGTCCGCCACGAGCGACACGCGAAAATATCCCTCGCCGCCCGGTCCAAACGCGTTGCCTGGCGCCACAACAACTCCGGCCACGTCAATCAAGTGCTGTGTCCACTCCTGCGACGAAAATCCCGCAGGAACGCGCGCCCAAATGAACATCGTCCCGCGCGGCGACTCCAGCTCCCACCCGAGTGACCGCAACCCAGTGACGACCACGTCGCGCCTCGCCTGATACGTCGCGGCCACGTCGCGCGTGAGCGCTTCCGCGTGCTCAAACGCATAGGCCGCGCCGCGCTGAATAGCGACCGGCGTGCCATAGCCCATGTTGTTGCGCACCGCCATCAGCGCGGCAATCACGTCGGCATTGCCCGCGGCAAACCCGATGCGCGAGCCCGCCATGTTGAAGCTCTTCGAGGTGGAATGCACTTCGATGGCCACCTCTTTGGCACCGGCAATCTCAAACACGCTCGGCGCCACAAAACCGTCAAAGGTGAGCTCTGAATACGCAAGATCGCTCAACAACACGAGTCCGTTCCGCCGAGCGAAGGCGACTGCTTCTTCGAAGAACGCATGCGTGGCCACCGCGCCTGTGGGATTATGCGGATAGTTGAGTAAGAGCAGTTTGGCCCGCTGGATCGCTGAGGCGGGCACCACAGAAAAATCTGGAAGGAATCCACGCTCCGCGGTGAGCGGCATCCAATGTGTATGGCTCCCAGACATCAACGTCGCGCGGCCATGCACGGGGTAATAGATGTCCGGTACGAGCGAGCCGCTCGTCTCATCGGTGAAGGCCATGGACGTCTGGGCGATTGCTTCTTTGCCGCCGCTCACGCATAGCAGTTCACTCGCAGGGTCCATCGTCACGCCAAAGCGTCGCTGTAGAAAACCAGCAGCGGCGTTGAGAAAACGCTCGTCGCCGCGGAACGGCGGGTACCCATGCACACGGGGATCTGCCCACGCCTGCTGAATAGCGTCGATCACGGCCGGTGGCGTGGGGCGATCCGGATTGCCGATGCCGAGGTCAATGAGTTCGGCGCCGCGGGCGCGAGCGGCGGCCTTGAGGTCATCGAGCCAAGCAAAGACGTACGGCGGCAGTGCCGTGACGCGGGTGGTCGGGCTGGGGCGCTCAGAAGTGGCGGACATATGTGCAATCTGGCCGTTTGATGCCCTATGATCTACGGGGCTGTGACCCGCGGCACAGCGGCCGAGCCACGGACGCGCCATGTTATAGGCATGCTGCGACCCCCCGTCTGGCTGCGCGCGCGCGCGCTTGCCCTTGCCGTACCCCTCGCCGGAGCGTGCGGCAAGCACGACTCCACCTCCCCGAGCGATCCGACCGGCCAGAATCCGTTCGGCCTCACCACCACAGGGCCCGGACTGCTGTCCGTGTCGCCCATCGATACCACACAGTGGATGGCGTCCACGCCCTTGGGAAGCTTGGCGCCTCCGGGACATGTGCTACCCACGGATCATGTGTACGTGTACTTCGTAGATGCGTGGAGCGGGAACCAGCAAACCAACGATTGTAGCAAGCGCGCCGTGCGCGCCGCTGGGAGCGGCGTGGTGACGCTCGTCCTGGTGACCGAAGCGGCGGGCGACACAAAAGTCATGATTCAGATGACGAAGACGTTCGGCTATTACTACGATCACGTCATTTTGAAATCGGGGATTCAGCAGGGGACGCACGTCGCCGCGGGCGACACCATCGGCACCACCACGGGGCGCTGCCCATCCTTTGACCTCGGTGTGTGGGATCTCGACGTGACGCTGCCCGGCATCATCACACCCGTGCGCTACGCCGATCAAAACCTCCACGCGGCATCCCCATACAAGTATTTCCCTGAGCCGCTGCGCAGCTATTACTACCGGCACGTGCGGTTGATCGATGGTGTGCCCGCGAACAAAGACGGGCGCATCGACTACGGCATTGCCGGCAAGCTCTCAGGAGACTGGTTCCATTCGTCGATCGCCGTGGATCGGTTTTCCACAGGCACGTCCGACGGCTGGGCACACACCATCGGCTTTGTGTACGACTGGTATAGCGGTGCCACGCGCGTCTCGATTGGCGGCACCATCGCCGGACCAGGACTCTATGCCGTCGCCGCAGCGGACCCCGATCCAGCCACGGTGAGCACGGCGAGTGGCCCAGTGGCGTATCAACTGCACTTTCTGCAGGGGACATCCGGCGTTAGCTGGTTACTCGTACAAATGACGGCGGACGACAAGATTCGCGTCGAACCGTTTGCCACCGGCGCGAGCCGCCCGACCGCTTTCACCACCGCCGCTCAGAATTATTTGCGATAGCCTGCTGGACAGGGGAACGCCCGGACGCAGATTCCGTGGTGAACCCCTGTCCGAGGCCTCGCGTGTCTCTCCGCCGAATCGTCAGTTCTGCCGTCGCTTGCACGGCCATCGCCCTTCTCGCCCTTCTCGTCGTTGTGCCGCCGCTCTGTGCACAAGGCGCCCTCGACACGCGCGCCATCAAAGAGTTGAAGTGGCGTAGCATCGGCCCATTCCGCGGCGGCCGCACCAAGAGTGCCACCGGCGTGCCGAGCCAGCCCAATGTGTTTTACATGGGCGTGATCAATGGCGGTGTGTGGAAGAGCACCGACTACGGACGCACCTGGAATCCCATCTTCGACGGACAGCCCACACAATCGGTGGGCGCGGTAGAAGTCTCACTCTCCAATCCCAACGTGCTCTACGTGGGATCGGGTGAGGGGCTGCAACGTCCCGATCTCTCCACCGGCGACGGCATCTACAAGAGCACTGACGCCGGCAAGAGCTGGAAACACCTCGGCTTGCGGGACGCACAACAGATTCCGCGCATCGTGATTGATCCGACCAACCCCGAGCGCATTTTTGTGGCGGCGCTTGGTCATCCATACGGCCCCAACGCCGAACGAGGCGTCTTCCGCTCCGTGGACGGTGGCACGTCGTTTCAGCGCGTGCTCTTCAAGGACGAGAACACCGGCGCCGCTGAGTTGGTGATGGCACCCGATGATCCCAACACGCTACTGGCCGCGCTCTGGGAAGCACGCCAAGGCCCGTGGGAAAATGGCGCGTTCCGCGGCCCCGGCACCGGCTTGTACAAGAGCACGGACGGCGGCACGACGTGGAAGCCGATCACCGCAGGTATTCCGAGCACCGCCGAGGGCATTGATCGTATTGGCCTGTCGTTTTCGCAGGCGAACCCGAAGCGCGTGTACGCCACCATCAACGCGCAACGCCAGTGCGGCATTTATCGGAGCGAGGACGCGGGCGACACGTGGACGCGCGTCAACAATGACAACCGCATCTGCGGCCGTGGCGATGACTTTGCCGCACCGACCGCCGATCCCAAAAACGCCGACGTGGTGTATTCGGCAAACGTCGTGGCGTGGAAGTCGGTGGACGGCGGCAAAACGTGGAACGCCCATCGCGGTGCACCGGGTGGCGACGACTATCAGCGCTATTGGATCAATCCGAACAACACCGACATCCAGCTGCTCGTGAGCGATCAGGGCGGCGTGGTCACGGTCAACGGCGGCAAGAGCTGGAGTTCGTGGTACAACCAAAACACGGCGCAGTTTTATCATGTCACGGCAGACAACGCGTATCCCTATCGTCTCTGCGGCGGGCAGCAGGAATCCGGCTCGGCGTGCGTGGCGAGTCGCGGCAATGACGGTTCGATTGGCTATCGCGAATGGCGGCCGGTGGGAGTCGAAGAGTACGGCTATGTGGCGCCCGACCCGCTGAACCCCGACATCGTCTATGGCGGCAAGGTGACGCGCTTCGACCGTCGGACCGGGCAGACACAGCAGGTTGGGCCGCGCGTCGGTCGCGGTGGCGGCGCGGGTGTGAGCGACTATCGCACCGTGCGCACCGCGCCGGTGCTGTTCTCGCCAACGAACCCAAAGAAACTGTACTTCGCCTCGAACACGCTGTGGGAAACCGTCGACGGCGGCCAGCACTGGAAGCAGTCGAGTCCCGACCTGGCGCGTGAGTCGTGGGAGGCGCCAGCCAATGTGGGCAAGTACGCTGGCACGCCGGCAGCCGCGGCATCGAAGCGTGGCGTGATTTACACGATTGCGCCGAGCCCTAAGGATTCGAACACGATCTGGGCCGGCACGGATGACGGACAGATTCAGGTGACGCGCAATAACGGCAAGGCGTGGACGAACGTCACGCCCCCCTCGCTCCCAGCGTGGGCCAAAGTGTCGTTGATGGACGCCTCGCATTTTGATGCCGGCACTGCGTACGCCGCGATCAACACACTGCGGCTCGACGATTTGCGTCCGCACATTCTGCGCACGCGAGATGGCGGCAAAACGTGGGCAGATGTTGTGAGCGGCATCGACAGCGGCGCCACCGTGAATGTGGTGCGCGAAGATCCGGCGCGGCGTGGATTGCTTTATGCGGGCACCGAGAACGGCGTGTGGGTGTCGATTGACGATGGCGACCACTGGCAGTCGCTGCGATTGAACTTGCCGTCCACGTCGGTGCGCGACCTGATTATCAAAGACAATGATGTCGCAGTGGGTACGCACGGCCGCGGATTCTGGATTCTCGACGACGTGTCGGCATTGCGTCAGTGGAACAACAACTCGGCCGGCGTCACGCTCTATAAACCAGCAATCGCCACGCGCGTGCGCTATTCGATGTACAGCGATACTCCAGTGCCGCCCGACGAACCGATGGCGGAAAACCCGCCGGACGGCGCGGCCATCGACTATTTCCTGGCCGCCGACGCGAACGGTGTGCTCACCATCGACATCGTGGACGCGAAAGGCGTGCTCGTGCGCCACTTCTCGAGCGAAGACAAATACGACGCGCCGAAAGACGAGGGCAACTGGCCGTGGTACTGGTTCCGTCCGATGCATGCGCCAGCCAAGACCGCCGGCTTGCATCGCTATGTGTGGGATCTCCACTTCACGCCGCCGCCGGCGCAGAGTTTCTCGCTCCCCATTTCAGCGACCCCGTTTAATACGAAGAAGGAACCCGAAGGGCCGTGGGTGCACCCCGGCACGTACACCGTCAAACTCTCGGTGGGCGGCGCGACGTTCACGCAGCCGATCACGGTGCGGATGGATCCTCGCGTGAAAACGGCGGAGTCGGCGTTGGCGCAGCAGTATGCGCTCTCGATTGGGCTCTATGACGCCGCGCGCGAGTCCGCGGTGGCCGCGCAACAGGTACGTGCGCTGCGCGCGCAAATAGCGGACAGAAAAACCAAAGCGCCAGCGCTCGCGAAAGAACTCGACGCGCTCGACGCCTCGCTACAGACACTCGATGCGCCCGCCGCCGGTGGCCGCGGCGGTGGTGGCGGACGGGGCGGCGCCGCGCCGGCCGCGCCGGGCGCATTCGCGTCGATTGAATCGCAGGCCTTGCCGATCATGAATGTGCTGCAGGATGCGGATGCCGCGCCGACATCGCAGGTGGTCGCGGCGGCCGACGAACGCCTCCGGGCATTTGCGGTCGCGCGACGCACGTGGCATCATCTCACGAGCACCGACGTTCCGGCGCTCAATATCAAGTTGCGCGCGGCCGGAGCTGAGCCGCTCGCGATCACCACACCACGCGGACCGGGCGCCACGCCCAGCCCCGACGACGAAGACGTGCCCCTTGGAGGGAATCGCTAATGCGCCCAGTGCTACTGCTCGCGACCTGCGCCAGCCTGTTCGCGGGGGTCGCCCACGCACAGGGCGCCCCAGCCAAGCGTCCGCTCGCTCTCGCTGACCTTTATCGCTTACGCCAAGTGAGCGACCCGCAGCGGTCGAGCGACGGCCAGTGGGTGGCGTACACGGTTGCGCGCGTCGACACCACCAAGGATCGCTCCGACAGCGATCTCTGGATGACGAGTTGGGACGGCGCCACCACGGTGCGCCTCACCAACAGCGACGAATCGGAACGGACGCCGCGGTGGAGTCCGGATGGCAAGCAGCTGGCATTTCTCTCCAGCCGGCAGGGTGCCAAAGGAGGGCAGGTCTGGCTGCTCAATCGCGCCGGTGGTGAGGCAGAGAAAATCACCGAGCTCAAGGGCGGCGTTTCGTCATTCGCGTGGTCGCCCGACGGCACCAAGCTCGCGCTCGTGGTCAGCGACCCAGAGCCAGACAGTTCCGCAACGCCGAAACCAAAACCGATTGTGGTGGATCGCTATCAGTTCAAAACTGACGGCAAAGGCTATCTCGACAAACAGCACGCGCACCTGTTCGTGTTCGACATCGCCACACGCAAAGGCACGCAGGTCACGACGGGCGACTTCGATGACAGCGAACCGGCATGGTCACCCGACGGCACGCGACTCGCGTTCATTAGCGCGCGCGCAAAAGACGCCGAGCGTTTTGATAACTCGGATGTGTACGTCGTGGAGGCGAAGGCCGGTGCCACACCGGTGCCGCTCACAACCTTTCAGGGCGCCGACGAAGGGCCACTCGCCTGGAGCCCCGACGGCGCCTGGGTGGCCTACCGTCAGGCGCAGGAACCGAAGTACTTCGGGTACGGCGGTGGATTCGGCACACTCGCCTTGGCACCAGCAGCTGGCGGTCCCGTCAAACTGCTGACCGAGAAACTCGACCGTATGATGACGGGTGCTCGCTGGAGCCGCGACGGAAAGAGCCTCGTGGGCATCGTCACAGACGATCAGCGCGAGTATCTCCTGCGCGTCATGGCCGATGGCTCGGGATGGACCAAGATCGAAAGCCAACTGCCAGTCATTACGGCATTCAGTGAAGGCGCAGACGGGGCGTTCGCGGTACTCGCCACCACGCCAAGTTCGCCAAGCGAGTTGTACGTGCTCGACAAAGGCGTGGCACGTGCGCTGACGCACCAGAACAGCTGGCTCAACGAGGTGGCACTCGCCACAACATCCGTGGTCACCTCCAAGAGCGATGACGGCACCGAAGTGCACGGCATCCTCCGCCGGCCGGCGAATGCCGCCGCTGGCACCAAGCTCCCGATGATTCTGCGCATCCATGGCGGCCCGGCCGGGCAGGACGCCCTGAGTTTTGATTTCGAGAAAGAACTGCTTGCCGCCCAAGGCTGGGCCGTGATTGCGCCCAACTACCGCGGCAGTAACGGACGAGGCGCGGCATTCACCGTCGCGATTGCTGGCGACTGGTGCAATAAAGAAGTGCGCGATATCCGCGGCATGGTGGACCGCCTCATCAAAGACGGTGTGGCCGACGAATCGCGACTTGGCGTGGGCGGATGGAGCTACGGTGGCATTCTCACCGACTGCATGATCGCCGCCGATCCACGCTTCAAGGCCGCCACGAGTGGCGCAGGCGTGAGCAATGTGTTGGGGATGTACGGACACGACCAGTACATCGTGCAGTACGATCAAGAGCTTGGCCAACCTTGGAAGAACGTGGACAAATGGCTCAAGGTCTCCACGGCATTCTTCCACGCCGATCGCATCAAGACGCCCACGCTCTTCCTCGGCGGCGCCGCCGACTGGAACGTCCCCGTGCTCGGTGGCGAACAGATGTATCAGGCGCTGAAATCGCTCGGTATCGACACGCAGTTGATTGTGTATCCCGGCGAACCCCACGGCATTCGCCGCCCGAGTTTCCAGCGCGATCGCTTGGAGCGTTACGTCGCGTGGTACACGAAGTACCTCGCGGCGACGGTGCCCTGAGGTGGCCAGCAAGGTCGTACGCACTGACGTCCCGGCGCGCGCGCCGACGCTCACCGCCGCCAGCGCGCGGCGGCTGTTGCGCGCCCACGCCGATCCCGTGCGGGCGCGCCGCACGCAGGGCTATTTCAAGACCGGCAAGGGCGAGTACGGCGAGGGAGACCGATTCATTGGTGTGACCATGCCGCAGATTCGCACGCTGGCGCGCACGTTGCGCGCGATGCCGTTGTCGGAGATTGACACTCTCCTCTGCTCGCCCATTCACGAGGATCGCGTGCTCGCGGTGGTGATGCTCGGTCAGGCGTACGATCGCGGCGATGAGGAAATCCGCGACGAGGTGTTCCATTTGTACCTCGCGCGGACGGACCGCATCAATAACTGGGATTTGGTGGACATCAGCGCGCCGGGGATTGTCGGCCGTCACCTCGTCTCGCGCCCTCGCGCCGTACTCACTCGGCTCGCGGACTCGCCCGTGCTCTGGGAGCGGCGGATTGCAGTGCTCGCCACGATGTGGTTTTTGCGCGAGGGTGAAACCGCCCCGACGCTGAAGATGGCGACAAAACTCCGCAACGATCCGCACGACTTGATGCACAAAGCCGTGGGGTGGCTGCTCCGAGAAGCCGCGAAGCGTGACAAACCGGTGGTGGTGGCATTCCTGCGCCGCTACGGAGCGACGCTCCCGCGGACACTGCTCCGATACGCGATCGAACGTTTTCCTGCGCCAGAGCGCGCGCGGTTTCTCGCCACCCGTATGACCGTAATGCGCAAAACGCCCGCCCGATAATCCGGCGGGAAGAGCCCGCCCCTCTGGCGCGAAGTCCTGTCGGAGAGCCAACTTAGACGTATGTCAGCCCTTTCAGATGTCTCCCGTTTACTCGCTCGCGAGCTCGCCACCCTGCGTGACGAGCTTCTTGCGTATCCCGACGACGCATCCGTCTGGGTGCTGCCAGCCGGCATCCCAAACTCCGCTGGGACGCTGACGCTGCACCTGGCCGGCAATCTCCGTTGGTTTGTCGGCACGCAGCTCGGGGCGACGGGGTACGTTCGCGATCGTGACGCGGAGTTTGCGACGCGCGATCTTCCGCGCACGGAGCTCATCGCCCTGATAGAACGCACGTCCGATGAAGTCACGCGCACGCTAGCCGCGCTTGACCCAGCAGCCCTCGAGGGGGACTTTCCGCTAGAGGTTGGCGGGCTACGGCTCGAGACCGGACGCTTTCTTGCGCACCTCGCATCGCATTTGGCCTATCATCTGGGTCAAGTGGATTATCACCGTCGTATCGTCACCGGCAACGCGCATTCCGTCGGCGCGCTGCCCCTCCCACCGCTGGCGCGATGAATCCAGAACCGTCTCATATTCTCATTGCCGGGCTCGGCCCGTTCGTCGAAGCCATCGGCGTCGTAGCGATCGTCGCGCTGTTCACGTTGCTCCGCGGCCAAGCCGATCGCCGACCGTATTTCAAAGCGTGGGAAGAAGGCTGGGTGATGCTCGCCGTATCGATGACCGCCGGCGTCATTTACCAGCGACTCACGGAGCCCTCCAGCGTTCTGCTGAGCGAGTCGCGCGCCACGACGTGGCTGTTCGCGGCCACCTACTTTGGCTTCCGCTTGATGGCGCTGGCGTTGATGGTGCACGGGACGCGCATGTACGCGGTGGGCGATCGCAATCGTCGGTTGGTAACCGCCGCTGCACCGGTTGGCATCGCACTCACGCTCTTTGCGGACACCTTCCGTACTCAACTTGGCGGTTTGTCGCTGTACTTTGGGCCGTTCGTGGCACTCGCCACCGCCTATGCCGCGTGGCAAATGGCCTCGCTGCCGAAGTCCCGCCAAAGCGTGGGAAGTTCGGTGGCGCTCTGGTCGCTCGCGGGTGTGGCGGCGCTCTGGTCGGGCCTAGTGCTCTTCGGTATCGGCGTGCGCACTGGAAGTTCCTTTGCATCAAATCCGTGGTTCGTCCGCTTTGAGCGTTACGGCTTCTTTCTCGATCTGATTGCGCTGACGGGTGTGGCGTACGCGATGGTGCAGTTGCTGTTTGAAGACGCGCGCCGCGACAATGCGGACGCGCAGTCGCACTTGAGCGTGCTCCACGACCGGAATCGTCTCGCCGAGTTTCACGACGACGAGAGTGGGCTGCTTAACCGCCGGGCGTTCGAGGAAGCCCTCGGGCTCGACTTTGCGATGGCGAGCTTTGGCAGCGTCGCGCGGATCCGCGTGACGAACCACGAGTCCCTGGCCGCCGAACACGGTAAACAGAACGCCGACGCCATGCTCGCACACTTTGCGGCCGTCTTGTCGAGCGGGACGCGCGTGCACGACTGGGTGTTCCGGTGGAACCCCACGGATTTCTTGGTCGTCATGCCGCGTGCGGTTCCGCCCGTCGCGCTCAATCGTCTCAACTTCCTGCTCGCCCGTGCGGCGCCGTTTGCCATCTCCGGCGTGCGCGATGCCGTCCGCGCCGACACCGTCCTCGCCGTCGAACCGTTCTCCGGCGCTGAGGATCTTACCGCAGCCGCAAAACGCGTGATGGACGATCACGCGGCGCAGTAACGTGGCCACGGGAAAGTTTCCGCTCTTTCGGAGCACGGTAACGCTACTCGGCGGCTTTGCGATCTACGCATTCGCGTTGATGGTATTGGTGCTCATCACCTCCATTGCAATGGCCAAGGGTGCGACGCCGTCGCACCAGGATGTGGAGTTCGCCATGCTGGGGTCGTCGCTGGTGGCGGCATTGGCTGGCGGGTACGCCACCGCGTCGCTCGCCCCGAATCGTCAGCGTGGGCATGTGGGCGTGCTCGCGGCGATGATGCTGCTCTCGCACATCAACCGCGTGGTGCACCCGACCGCCGGTGCGTCGCCGTGGTATCCTATCGTGCTCGCTCTCGTCAGCACTGCGGCCGTCGTGGCCGGCGGGCTACTACGTCGTCCCCGTCCACCGTCCACGGAGTCCGTGTGAACCGCTCGTTCGTCGCCATCGCCGCTCTCTGCACCACACTCTTCGCCGCGCCTCAGGCGGTCGCACAGGATGCCGCCATCATTTTGCGCACCTCTGTTGCGCTCGACGGCCGCGGTGCTTCGCTGGCGAATGTGGATCTCCTGGTGGAACACGGCCGCATCACCAATGTGGCGAAGGCCATCAACGTGCCCGGCGCGCGCGTCATTGATTTGCGAGGACGCACAGTACTACCGGGCCTCATTGATGTGCACACGCACCCGACGTGGTACTTCAACCGTCAGGGGCGCTACCACACCAACGGCGACGGCGATACTCCAGTCCAAGGCATGCTCTCGGCCAGCGCCAATGCGTACGCCACACTGGCTGCAGGATTCACGACCATTCAGAGCCTCGGCTCCAACGAGGACAAGGACCTGCGCGACTGGATTAACACGCAGGGTGTGCCGGGGCCGCGCATCATTACGTCGCTCCAATCCATTTCCAACGGTGATCCGGACCGCCTCCGCCAGCTGGTACAGCAGCGCAAGCAGCAAGGCGCCGACGTCATCAAGATTTTTGCCTCGGCGAGCATTCGCGATGGCGGCAAGCAGTCCATGACCGACGAGCAACTGGCCGCCGTCTGTGGCGAAGCCAAGGCGCAGGGACTCCGCAGCGTGGTGCACGCGCATAGCGCGGAGTCGGTGCGCGCGGCAGTGAATGCCGGGTGTTCACAGGTGGAGCACGGCGTGTTCGTGACGCAAGCCGGACTCGACCTGATGGCGTCGAAAGGCACGTGGTTCGATCCGCAGTGCTCACTCGTCTTCCGCAACTATCTCGACAATCGCGCGAAGTACGACGGCATTGGCAACTACAATGCCGAAGGGTTTGCGTCGATGGAACGTGCGCTCCCGCTCGCCGCAGAGGGCATTCGCAAGGCCGTCGCCACCAAGAATCTCAAGATGGTGTATGGCACCGATGCTGTGGCCGGCGCGCACGGGCGCAATGCAGAGGATCTCCTCTGCCGCGTGCAGACCTCTGGACAAAAGCCCATGGATGCCATTGTCTCCGCGACATCGCTCAATGCGGCGTCGCTCGGATTGGGAACCACGTTGGGCGCGCTGGCTGCCGGCTACGAGGCCGACATCATTGCCGTAGACGGCAATCCGCTCACCGATATCACGGCGGTGCGTCGCGTGAGCTTTGTCATGAAGGGCGGCCGTGTGGTGAAGGACGACGGCCACCCCGGCTCCAAGTAACTGAGCCGCTCCGGTGCGCGGGTCGAGTGATGCGTTCTCCTCGACCCGCGGCGCCGTTTAGCGTTCCGGCAGCGTCGCCAGAAACTCCTTGAGATAACTGCCCCAGATGGCCGGCTGCGAGTGCGTGCCGTGCCCGCGCGTCTGCTCGGTGATTGGCAGGAGTATGAACTTGGCCTGCTTCACCTTGGCGATCAGCGGCTCAACAATGTGCAACTCCGGCGGGTTGACGAAATCGTCCGCGGAGTTAATCGCCAGCACCGGCGCCGTCACCGCCTCGAGATGCGACGACGGATCATAGGTGCGCGAGGCGTCAAAATAGTAGAGCATATTATTGGCGTCCGTCGTCTTCGACGAACCCTCCACATAGGCGCGGATGAGCGAATCAGCGGCCTCACGCGTGGGCGCCTGGCGGTGCTGCACGAGCGGCGCGCTCGACATGATGTACAGCGAACGGATAGCCGCCTTCAGTCCGAGCATCGGCGGCGAGGTGTAATCACCGTTCTTCCACTCGGGGTCGCTCTTGATGTTATCAGCGATCATCGTGCGGATGATGCGATTGCGTCCAACAAGCGAGGTCGGAGCGCAAGCGAGCGGCACCAAACCGTCCACAAAGGTGGGATGCGCGTATCCCCACACCCACGCGTGCATGCAGCCCATTGACGTGCCCATCACGAGGCGCAGGTGATTGACCTGCAGGCCGTCGGTGAGCAGGCGATGCTGGAGCGCCACCATGTCGTCGTACGTGTACTGCGGGAACTTCATCCGCAGCCCGTCGCTCGGCTTGCTCGATCCGCCGTGCCCGAGGTTGTCAGGAAGCACAATGAAGAACTTGCTGGTGTCGAGCATCTGCCCCGGACCAAAGAGCTCACCGCCAAAGTTGCGAGAGAGAAAGGCGCGCCCGGTGCCGCCAGTTCCGTGCAAAATCATCACCACATTGCGCGAGATGCCACCTGCGTCTCGTCGGAGTGTGCCGAGCGTGACGTAATGGATCTTCACCTCGGGCAGGGTTTCTCCGGTGCTAAACCGGAAGTTGTGAGCCACATAATCGCCCGGCTTTCCCTGTGCCGCGAGCGGCACAGCGGCGGGAGCGGCCATGAGCACCAAAAGAGCGAGAGCGAGTACGCGCATTGGAAGTCCAGGGTTGGTGGGTCGGTGTTAATGTACGCGCCTCCGCCCCGTTTCGTCGGGGGGCTCCTCGCGCTCTGGCGCGGGCAGGGGATCGCCCTAGCTTCCACAGAGGCAGTTTCCTCACCTAACGAGAGGCAAGGCGATGCAGGCGACCGACATTTTGATGCAAGAACACCGGGTGATTGAGCGGGTGCTGGACGCGCTCGAAACAGCGGCCGTCGCGCTCGAACGGGCTCGCCCCGTACGCCCGGCGTTTTTCCTGGAAGCGGCCGATTTCATTGCCGGATTTGCCGACGGCTGCCACCATCGTAAGGAAGAGGGCGTGCTCTTTGGCGCCATGATCGACAGCGGGGCGCCGCGCGAGGGCGGCGCGATTGATATGATGCTCGAGGAGCACGAGCAGGGGCGCGCGCTCACGCGCGCGATGCGCGAGGGTGCCCGCCGCCTAAGCGAAGGTGACCTCGATGCCGCCCGCGTGGTGGTCTCGAACGCCCGGCGCTATGTGGCGCTCCTCCGCGACCATATTGCCAAGGAAGACGAAATGCTCTTTCCGATGGCCGACGAGATCATCACCCCGCAACAACTCGCTGCGGTACTGCACGGATATCAGCAGATTGAACAGCAGGATGCCGGCGATGGTGCGCACGAGCGGTTTCTCGCGCTGGCGGGGAGCCTCGAGGCCGAGGCTCGCACCCTAGCGGGCTAATACCAGCCGTGCCTGAACGCCGACCGCGCTTCGTGTGCGCGCGGTCGGTCAGCCCGGAACGAGCACCACGCGTTTCGTGAGCCGCCCGTGGTGCGCGTCGTCGAACACTTCGTTGATGCGATCCAACGGATGGCGCTCAATGTACGGCTTCACCGTCACCCGCCCCTCGCCAATCCACTGCAGCAGTTCAGGATAGATGAGCGGATCGGCGCCCCAGTTACCGCGCACGGTGGCGTCATAGGCCATGAGGTTCGAGAGACTCACCTCGACCCGGTCCATGGTAAACCCAACCACGGCGAGCGACGCGCCAAAGCCGAGCAGCGAATAGGCCGTCTCCTGGCCGGCGCGCGTGCCTGACATTTCAAAAATCTTCCATAAGTGTGCTGGCGCACCGAGCGACTCGGCGAGCGAGCGCACTTGTTTGCGCACGTCTTTGGTAGCCATGTCGCGCACATTGAGCACCGCCCCCGCTCCTGCCTCTCGCGCCTGGGCAAGCTTGCGATCATCAACATCGAGAGCGATCACCTTGGCGCCCGTCGCCGCCGCGATCTGTACGCCGTACACACCGATGCCACCAATGCCAACGATCAGTGCGGCTTCGCCTGAGGCGAGCCCCGATCGCTTGACCGCTTCGAACGGCGTAGCGACCGCGTCCGACACCACGCTCAGTTCCCATAGGTCATGCGTGGCCAGCGCCGCTGCCGGAACAGGGCAGAGAAAGCGCGCCGGCACCACAACGTGCGAGGCAAAGCCGCCATTGCCGTCGTTGCCTGGCATCACCTGACGCCGGCAAATCGTGCGGTGACCGGCGCGGCACAAATCACATTCACCGCAGGGGAGAACGGCTGGCACCACCACGGCTCGGC
The DNA here is from genome assembly GCA_026387915.1 of Gemmatimonadota bacterium. Classification (NCBI taxonomy): domain Bacteria; kingdom Pseudomonadati; phylum Gemmatimonadota; species Gemmatimonadota bacterium. The sequence continues at coordinate 177,701 of JAPLKS010000018.1, read as the reverse complement.
CGATCAGCGCGACATCTACTCCCTCGCCGACTTCGCGTACCACACCGCTAATCTCGTGACCCAACACGAGTGGAAGCGCGCCGCGTGTTTTGACGCCGTGATGCAAGAACGAGACATCGGTGTGACACACGCCGCAGCCAGACACCTCCACGGTCGCTTCGCCCGCAGCAGGAGGACGAGGCACTAATGACCGGTGCTCAAAGGGCGCGCCAGGCGCCGTCATCATCCACGCATCCCACATTCCGTCGCGTCGGGTCGTCATCGTCAATGGCTCAATTGAGTGGGTTCTGCATCGGGAGCATCGCCAAACACGAAACTCCCACAGGAATGGCATTGGTCGAGCGAACGTTCAATCCCAGCAAAGCAAGCGCGATCGTCCGGCTTCAAGCGCATCACCTTCCGCAAGAACCGGCAGTCACAGTCCGCGCTCGGCGCATACACTGCTTCCAGATATTCCTCGGCGTGCGAGAGCACATTCCGCACCCGCACTTTCATTGACGGAGTGAGCTCCTCATTCTCAATGGAGAGCTCCTTGCTGATCACGGCAAAGGCCTGAATCCGCTCGTACCTCACCGGATGATCATCGTTGAACGCGAGGAGCGTCGTGCGCAACGATTCCTTGACCACGCGCTCCGCCGCCTCACGGTCATCGCCGAACTGCTCTGAGATTCGGAAGTAGTCGGGGAATATTAGGGCAGCGAGGAATCGCTCCCCCTGCCCCGCGACGATGACATGGCGGATGTAGTTGTTCATCCCCGCCAAACGGTTTTCGATTTCGGTGGGGACAACTTTTTCGGCGTTCAACATCTTGAAGACACGATCTTTGCGCGCCACAAGCTTCAATCCCGCGCCCACAAACTCCCCGAGATCGCCGGTGTGGAACCAGCCATCGCCCGGAAGCGCCTGCGCGGTGGCCTCGGGGTTTCCGAAATAGCCACGCATCACATTGGGGCCGCGCACCAATATCTCGCCATCCTCGGCAATGCGAATAGTCACGCCAGGAATCGGATATCCCACCATTCCTGGCACGGTCCGCGGCTGCGCGAGATCGGTGAGCGTGCAGCACGGGGACGTCTCGGTGAGGCCCCAGCCCTCAAGGACTGCCACGCCTTTGGAGGCGAAGTACGCCGATACATTTGCCGGCAACGGGGCGGCCGCGGTGAAGACAAAGCGCAGGCCAGCGTGAAAGATGCTGCCTTCGTCTTCCGGACGCGACTGCACGTGCGCCACCAATTGCTGATATACCTGCGGCACACTGAAGTAGATCGTCGGTCGAACCGCAGCCCAGTTACGGCGCAGCACTTCAAAGTCTTTGCCGCGCGAGGTGTCAATGTGAATGGTCGCGCCGTTGAACAGCGCAGAGTACTTCTCAAAGATTCCACCGAAGCTGTGATGCCAAGGCAGATACGACAGGAACCGGTCGTTATGAGTCACCGACCAGATCGCCGAGAGCGCACGTTGCTGCGACAGGATGTTGTCGTGGGTGAGTAGCACGCCCTTGAGCAGGCCGCTCGTTCCTGAAGTGAAGTTGAGCAGGCACGGCTCGTTCGGATCGACGCGCGTCGCGCTCGCCGCAAAGGCGGCGCACCGCACCGTATCGCTGGCCCCAGCGGCGAGGGCGTCGGCGAACGTGGTGTAACTGGCCGTCGATCCCTTGACGATCCCCTCCACCACGGTCGCGTCTACCGCGTCGAACGACACCAGGGCGCGCGCCGCTGCGCCGAGCGTGACGCCGGCCATCTGATCGCGGCCAGCGACAATGACGACGACGGGTTGCAACTGGCCAAGCAATCCTTGCACTTGTTCAGCAGGATAGGCGGAGAAGATGGGCGCGTAAGTCGCACCCAGTCCCATGGTGGCAAACTCTGCGACGAGCATCTCGCCGCGGTTGGGCGACACCATCGCCACCCGTGTGCCCGGGCCGACGCCCGCCGACGCAAGGAACGAACCGAACGACGCCACGTTTCGCGCAAAATCAGTCCACGACACCGCGCGGTATTCACCATCGCGCAGTTCGCTGAACACCGCGTGATTGCCAAAGCGCGCTACGTTACGCGAGAGCAACCCGCCAATACTTTCGGGCACTCCCACCGGCTCCAGTTGGGAGCGGATGATATCACCCTCGCGAATGGCGGCGAGTGCGTGCTTCATGGCGCCCGGTGCGCCGTCCGTGTGGTCAGTCGGCATCGTCACCTTCCGTCGGCGTCGTTGTGCGAGGTGCAGCCGGCACACTGCCTGGCCCCACCGACACCGCGCCGTCACGAGCCGCGAGCGCCGCGCCAAAGGCGCCCATTTCCTGCGGATGTGGTGGCACGATCACTTCGGTCCCCGTCGCCTCTGAGAGTAGCGTCACCATGGTAGGGTGATGCGCGACGACGCCGCCGGTCGCCACAACGCGCCCCTCAAACACATCCATCGCGATGACGCGCTTCATCAGCGATCGGTACGCCGCCATCGCCAAGTCGGCGGGACGTCGGCCCGATCGAATGAGTGTGAGCAGCTCCGTGCCAGCAAACACCGTGCAGAAACTCGAGAGCTCCAACTCTTCTGTGGCGCCCGCTGCCAGCGGGTCCAACGCGGCTGTGTCGATGCCGAGCCGGAGGGCGATTTCGTCGAGAAAGCTTCCCGTGCCTGCGGCGCACTTGCGATTCATCCGATGCGAAAGCCGCTGCCCATTCGCATCAATCCGAATCACCTTGGCATCTTGTCCGCCAATGTCGATCACCACCAGTGGTCCCTGCACATGAAACGCCGCGCCACGGCCATGGCAGTCCAGTTCTGTGCGCGATCCATTCGCAAATGGCACGGCATTACGCCCGAAGCCCGTAGACCACACCGCAGACACATCAGCCGCCGAACAGCCAGCGACCGCGAGCGCTTCGGCATAGGCCCGCTCCGCCGCCACGGTAAGATCGGCGCCGGAGCGCACCACGCTGGTGCCGAGCACGTGGCCCGCGTCGTCAATGACCACGGCTTTCGTGTTCCACGACCCGCTGTCCACGCCGGCAAAGCGCGCCATTATCTCGTCGCTCGGCTAGCGTGGGTGCGCGCGTCCGCGAGTTGCTCCACAAAGCCTTCGATGTTCGTACGCGCTTGCTCGTCGGAGAAACAGCGCAAGTCGTTGACGTCGCCGTCGAGTACGAGTGTGGGGATGCCAAGTTTTTCGGACAACCGACGTGGCATGCCGTAGCGCGTGTTCGTGTTATTGGGGCAGGTTCGGCAGTCGTGAAAGACGATGCCGTCCACGCCGTACAGCTCCACCATGCGTTCTATGTAGCGCTCCTTCGGGCCATCGGAGCGCGCGATGAACAACTCCACCGATGCGCGCGCCATCGAGCGCCAAGGATCGGCAGGGTCGAGCATCGAGAAGATCCAGCTATTGCAGTAGGTAGACGCGACCACCGCTGTGTGGAACTCAGCGAATGTCGTGGAGAGCGCACGAAGCCGTCCCCACACCGGCATGCCATCCCAGTACAGCCGCAGCGCTTCGCCGGGCACCGACTGCACGCCGCCGCGTACGCGCTCCTCGAGCTCCGCGAGCAACACGTGGTAGTAGGCCGCTGCCTCTGGAGCACCGCGGAGTACTACCGCCGGCCCCATATGGATGGTGCCATCGAAGAACGTGAACGGGGACGGCTTGTTCGCTGCGGTTTGTAGGCAGCGTTCCCAGAGCTCGGACGCTTCGCGCGCGGCCTTCATCGCGGCGGCAAGACGCCCCCCATCGAGCCGAACACCGGCCACCGACTCCAGCACGGGGACGAGCGCTTCGAGCTGCGCTGTGACGTCGTCGACTTCTGCGTCGGTCACATCTCCAACAGAGCGCGGCGAGTTGACGCCTACCACCGGTGCGTTCCACTGGCGGCCATACCACTCAAACCAGTCGCGCACGTCGCGGCACTGATTGGTATTGAACACGAGCACGTCCGCACGCGGCACACCGGAGAGGCCAAATGCTGCGAGCGGCGACTCGCCGGCGAGATACGCGCCCACATCGCTCGTGAGATACGAACAGATATCCTGCGAGTAGCCTTGTGCGTGTGCCACGGGGAGGTACTTATTCGCCGTGCGTCCCGCACCGAGCATTGCGGCGTGATTTTCGGGAAAGTGCACGGCAAACCCAAGCGCGCGCAGCAACTCCGCCGGTCCAACGCTCGTGCACCACGCCACCGGCGCCGATTTGTGCGTGACCGCGTCGCCGAGCTTCTTGTAGTAGGCACTCATCGTGTCGCGTAGCGCCGCCGTGCTCCGTAGTTCCGTGCGTGCTTCCGCCATTAACTCTCCTGCGCTTGCTGGAAGACGCTCAGCGACGCTCCGAGCGCAGCGGTAAAGATCGCATCGGGAACTGCTTGGACGCTCAAGCCAGTTTTCGCTTCGAGTGCCGTGAGCACTCCAGGGAAGTACTCCACTACGCCACCGCAGACTACCACGGGCGCGTCAAAGCCCCCAATCTCGACAATCCGCTCGGCAATGGAGTGCATGCATCCCAGCGCGATTTCTTCACGCGTGGCGCCTTCGCGCAGTCGTTCGAGTACCTCCGACGCGGAATACACAGAGCAGTAGCTGCTCACGCGCGCCGGCCGGTCGCCCGCAGCGGACGCCAACTCCTGGAGCCTCGTGGGGCTGACGTCGAGATGCCGGGCGGCGAACATCAGGAAACTGCCTATTCCAACCGCACAGCGACGCGCTCCGCGCGCGGCGGTGCGACGGCCTTCGGCGTCCACCGAAATCACGTGCGGATCACGTCCGCCAATGTTCACGAGCGTCATAGCATGACCAATGTGCTGAAAGGCCCCAAAGGCGTGCGACGATGCTTCGGTGATCGTAACCGTGGCTTTGGGCACACAGTCCATACCGAAACCGGTGGCGCCAATGCCGGTGAGTTCTTCTTCCTTGCGCTGCGCATCATCAAGTGCGGCCGCGAGTGCCTCGTACACGCAGGCCTGAAAGTAGCCGCGAGTCGCGAGTACCGAACGGCCAATCACTCGGCCGTCCTCCGCCGCGATGATTGCCTTCACGCATTCCGTGCCGACATCTATGCCGGCGGCTATTCGCAGTTCTTTTTCAGCCATGGAACGGCTCCTCCACGTATCCGCGCGTCATCGAGCACCAATCCGCTCGGCGCGATGCTCGAGGAAATCGGCGAACTGTTCCTGCAGGCGTTCGGTTGAGAACAGCCGCAGGTCGTGTGAATCGGCTTCAATGACCAACCCCGGCACCTGCGCGAGATGCTCCGTGCGTGACGACGGCCCGTACCGCACGTGGCTCGTCTCGGGCGTCGTGCGGCAGTCATGGTAGACCGCCGCATCCACGGAAAACTGTTCGAACTGTTGAGCGAGGTACGCCGCGCGGAAATCTTCCGACCGATTGTCGAAGATGCCGGTGTACGCACGCGCCATACTTTCGAGCGGATCGCAGGGGTCGAGACCGGTCAACGCAAATTCAGAACAGAACGTCGAGGCCACGATCGCCGCACCCGCTTCTTCGAATAGTCGGGCCAAGGGGCGCAACGCACACCAAATGGGCGGTCCGTCCCAATAGAGACGGTGTGACTCATTCGGCACGGCCGAGACACCTTGGTCCACGCGCTCTTCAATTTCTGCCTTGAGCTGCCGGTAGTAGTCCACCGCCTCCGGCGTGCCGCGCAGCAGGATCATGGGCGCAATGTGAATCAGTGTATCGAAGAAGGTGATCGGTGCCGGCGTGTGGCGCGCGAGCGCGAGGATGTCCCCCCACAGCTCCGCTGCCTGCGCCGAGTACCCCACCACCTCGCCGAGCCGGTCCATGTTGAGCGACCGACCACTGGCCTCTTCGAGGCGCCGCTGCAGCCGGAGCAACTGGTGCACGGCCGCATCGACGTCGATTTGTTCGAGCACGTCGAGTGCTGGCGGCGGATGCACACCCATCACCGGCACGCCATAGTGCGATCCATAGAACTCAAACCAGCGTACCAACTCGTGGCCGGTGTTCGTGCTATACGTGACGATATCCGGACGCGGAACACCGGCAATACCATGCGCGTCGGTGAGCGGGGTGGTGCCCGTGAGGAGGGCGCCAATATCAGTGCGCATCGCGGAACTGACGAACTGTGAGAAACCGTCGGCGGTCGCGCGCGCGATGTACGGGCCGGCGCGCCGTGAGGCCGCAATGAGCGCCGCATGGTTTTCCGGGAAGTACGGCACAATATCCATCGCGCGCAGCAGTTCCACCGGCCCGAGCCCCGACACCGCCGCGACGATGCGATTCGAATCATCCGACGCCGCCGCGAGATCCAGATAGTACGTGTGCATCAACTCCTTGAGCCGCCGCGTGCTTTCCAGCGGCGGTCCACCGGGCGGCATTCCCGCATCGGCGTCCCGCGGCGCAGCACGCACCGGCACGCCCGGCACGGCACGCAAACGTGGGCGCGGCGCTTCTTCCTCTGCCGCGCGTGTGCGGTCGAGCCCGAGATGCTGCACAATCTCCTGCTTGCGCAGGAACTTTTGCCGCTCGCGGGAGTGGATGAACCGCACGAGCGCGGAGTTGTGTGGCACGGAAAGCCCAAGGCGTTCGGCTTCACGCACAATCGCGCCGTTCAGCGCGTCGATTTCCGTGCGGGTACCGCGCGCGAGATCTTGCCACATCGACGGCCGATTCTTGCCGAGGGCTTTGAGCGATCCGGTCACGGGACGGAAGGGATCTTCTTCGTCCATGATCGGCACGCCGCGCGCGCGCATCACCGTCACAATCTCGTTGCACAGGTCGCGCATGAAGCCCATCAGATGCTCGTCGGCGAGCAACTCGCGACAGGTGAGCCCGGTGATTGCGGACGTCGGATTGACGACAGCGTTGTGCAACAGTTTCTGCCAGAGCGCGTGATCGACGTTCGGCACCACGTTGGTCTCGAACCCGGCCTTCCGGAACGCGACGGCAATCGCCTCAACTTCCGGCGTGGCCCCGCCTTCCACGGCGGAGATCTGAATGGGCTTGATCCCAGCGCGGTAACGTAGCCGCCCAGGCCCCGAATGCTCGATACTGTGATACGTCACGCCACACAGCACGCGCGACGCGCCCACGATCTCAGCAATGGCTTCGGCGTTGCCGATGCCATTCTGCAGCGAAAAGAACAGGGTCGCGGGCGTCGTCGCGGCGAGGGCCGCACGCACGGCGTCTTGCGTTTGGTACGTCTTGGTGGCCACGAACACGAGGTCGAACGGCGCGAGCCCCACCACCGATGTCACGACGTGAATCGGAATGGTCGTCTCATCTTGCCCGACCCGCGTGATGTGCAATCCGGCGTCGGCAAGCAGTCGCGCACGCGCCTGATTTACCTCGAGCAACGTTACGTCCTCGCCCGAGCGCGAGAGATACGCGCCCACGAGCCCGCCCAGCGCCCCGGCCCCGACGATCAGGATCCGCATCGTCACCCCTCCTGTCGCGCGAACACGCGACTTACCGGTTCTTCCATGCGGGCCGCCGCTTCTCGAAGAACGACGCGATCCCCTCGCGCACGTCTTCGGTGGCCATCAACTCGTTCAGAAACACGCGCTCCGCCTCGAGGCGGGCTTCTTCGAACGGACGTCCGTTTAACGACTTCGCAAGCCGCACGTTCATTCGCAGCACCAACGGACTCGCGCGCCGCAGGTCGCCGAGCACCTGCGCCAGCGCCTCTGCCAGCCCGCCATCAGCCACCACGCGCGACACCAAGCCCATCGTATGCATCTCTGCTGCGGAATACGTGCGGCCAGTAGACGTCACCTCAATGGCCCTCGCCACTCCAATGCGCGCCGGAAGCCAGGCCACACCCACCGGCGCAAAGAAACCGAGCCGAATCTCCGGCTGCCCAAAGGTCGAACGCTCCGTCGCCAAGAGCACATCCGCCATCATCACTAGTTCAAAACCGGCACCCAGTGCCGCTCCGTCGACGGCCATCACCATCGGCAACTCGAGCGCGCCGAACGCCGCAAACAAGCGACTGAACCCAGCAATCATCCCCGGCGCTTCCTCCGGCCGGTGATCACCAACATCCGCGCCCGCCGAAAACGCGCGAGCTGCCGACTCCAGCACCACGGCCTTCAGCGATCGGTCGGCTTGCGCGCGCTCTACCGCCTCAGCGAGTTCATGCATCGTCGCCGATCGCAGCACATTCACGGGCGGTACGTCAAGCGTGAGGAACGCGACGTCGTCGCGCACCTCGTACCGCACCGCCTGTGGAGCCACTGTTTCGGTCATTGCCTTCCCCTTAGGTGTACTGGCCGCCATCAACTTTGATGACCTCGCCCGTGATGTAGCGCGCGCGGTCGGACAGCAGGAACGCCACGACCGCTGCCACCTCGTCGGGTTCACCGAGCCGACCAAGCGCCGACTCCGCAGAGGCGCGCTCAATGACGGCGGGTGGCACGATGTCAGTCATTTCGGTGCGAATAAAGCCAGGCGCCACGCAGTTCACGTTCACGCCACTGGGCCCAAGTTCGCGCGCCAACGTCTTGGTGAGGCCAATCACACCGGCCTTCGACGCGGCGTAGTTCGATTGTCCAAACTTTCCACGCATGCCGTTGATCGAGGCGATCGTGACAATGCGTCCGCCCTTCTGTGCGCGAAAGAGCGGCGCCGCAGCTCGGCAATATGCAAAGCACCCTTTCAGGTTCACGTCGAGCACGGCGTCCCATGCGGCTTCGGTCATTTTCCACGACACGCCGTCACGCGTAATGCCGGCGTTACACACAATCCCGTCGAGCTTTCCAAGCGCTACGACGGCCGCCGCGACCGCCGCTTCGGCGGCCGCGAAATCCGACACATCCGCTTTCAACGCCACGGCCTTGCGACCCATCGCGCGCAACTCCGCCGCGACCCGCTCGGCGTCGTCAAACGCACCCAGATCCACTAGCGCCACATCGCTTCCCTGCTGCGCTAGTTCCCGAGCGATGGCCGCACCAATGCCGCGGCCGCCTCCGGTCACGAGGGTCGCCTGCCCCGCGAGATCGCGTTTCATCGCCATGGTCATCCCAACTTGGCGCCGCAGCCGCCACAGAAGGTGAACTGCTTGGGGATGCCCTTGGCGCCACAACCACCACAGGTCTGGCTGTACGGCCCCCAGAGGAATTCGCTGCTCGCATTTTCGTCAGCGGCTTTTTGGCGGAGACCCATAAAGTCGATTTTCCGCTTCTCCACAAACGCCTGCATCCCTTCGTACGGCTCAAGCGTCGTGAAGTGCGTGGAGAGCCAGTCGCGCGCATGACCGACGGTCGCGTGCCACGAAGCTTCCTTCCAGTAGTTCACCTGCTGCTTGGTGTAACGGGTGCACTCCGGGAATTTCTCGAGGAGCTGTTTCACCAGCGAGTTCACTTCTTCGTCGAGCTGGGCGCGCGGCACCACGCGATTCACCAACCCCCACTCCAAGGCTTTCGCGGCCAGAATGCGAGGATTGAGGAAGAGCATTTCGCGCGCGCGCCGGTCGCCAACGTGAATCGACAGCCACTGCGTGGCGCCGCCACACGCGACGCTCCCGACGCTCGTGCCAACCTGGCCGAGGTAGGTATCATCGGCCATCACCGCAAGGTCGCAGGCGAGCTGTGTTTCGTTGCCGCCGCCCACCGCGATGCCATTGAGGCGCGCGATGGTAACCTTGCCACTGCGCAGAATGCTTTCGATGTACTTGGCAAACAGTCCCATGTACTTGAAGTAGTCGTGCGGGCTCTGCGTGTAGGTACCCGCATACTCCTTCACATCGCCACCGGTGCAGAACGCCTTGTCGCCCGCGCCCGTCAGCACAATCACACCTACGTTGTCGTCATTCGACGCGTCGTCGATGGCCGTGATCAGTTCTTGCAAGGTGGACGTCGTGTAGCAGTTGAAGGACTCGGGGCGATTGATCGTAATACGCCCCACCCAGTCCTTCTTCTCATACAGGATGTCTTTAAATCCGAAGCTGGAAGCCTCTTTGGAGGCGAAATAATTCATGGCTGGTGCCCTCTCGTCATTCCATGTGTTCAGCGCATGCTGACTTTCAATACCACCGCGGCGGCGCTGTCGCCTGCGGCACAGCCAGTGAACAGTCCATACCCACCGCCGGCAATCGCGAGATCTTCGATGAGCTCGATAACCGAGCGAAGCCCCGTGGGTCCCTGCGGGTGCCCCCACACGAGCGAACAGCCATGTCGGTTCATCCGCTCGGGGTCGAGCTTGAGTTCGCGCGAGAGATACACATCGTTGACCGCGAACGGATTGTGCGACGTCACGCTGCCGAGTTGGGCAGCCGTGATGCCCGCCCGTTCAAGTGCCTGCGCTGCTGCCGGTACGACGGCCATTGGCATGAACCCCTTCTTCACGCGCGCTTGGCCAACCGAGAGGAGCTGCACATCCACCAATCCAGCCGGTGCGATCGCACGGGCGCGATCGCGGCCAGCGGTGAGCACCATACCGGCATTGCCGTCGGCGGGATGCGTTTGCGTTCCGAAGGTCACCGATCCGCCTTCGATCACAGGGCGCAATCCAGCAAGGCCCTGCGCGGAGGTGCCATGGACGCCTTCATCGCCGGTCACCGTCGCGACGACCTTCTTGCCACGGGCATCTTTTACTTCGAGCGGCCACGGCATGTAGCGCTTGAGGAATGCACTGTCATCAGCGGTAGCGGTGGCATACTGCGCATAGCGCAGGAGCGTGATCTCCTCCTGCTGCTCGCGCGTAATGCCAGCTTCCTTGGCGACGTTCTCCGCGGTCTGCAACATCGAGTTCTTGGCCCACGGATCGTGGCCAAAGCTGTCGAGGACGAGATTCTCAGCGTCGCCCGTCCCGCCAGGACCAGCGGGGTTTGGATAGAAAACGTGCGGCCCATTGCTCGTGCGGTCGGCCGCGGCGGCAAGGTACACCGTTGCGCCACCGGTGCTCAGCTCTTGTGCAGCCGTCGCAAGGCAGCGCACCGACGTGGCGCACGCCTGACTGATCGTGGGGCCCGTCGTGTGCCCGAGACCAGCTAATCCAGCGAACCACGGCGTGCCATAGAACGAGAACTTGCTCGCCACGGTAATGCCGAGGCAGAGGCCGTCAATCGTTGCGGCCTCGATATCCCGCTGCGCGAGCGCCCGCGCGGTGACTTCTGCGGCGAACGGAATCGGCGGGAGCGTTGCCAAACTTCCCTGCCACGAGCAGAATGGCGTCGACCAATATGCGCCATATGGAATGAACACATCGTTGAACTGCACGGTCGTTCCCCTCGTCATCGAGAATCCTACCCGCGCCAGTATGAAGCCGGCGCGCCATCCACCATTACCTGCCTCCCTTCGTGCGCTTCAATCCATGCAGGACTAGATCGCGCATCTCGTCGCCGATCTGCGAGACCGTTCCATGCCGGGAGGGCTCGTACCACATGAAAATCCAGTTGAGCATGCCGAAGATGAACAGCGTCGCGTGACGACTTTGACGCATTTCTTTCGCGGACGCATTGCGCGCGTGCATCACATCAGTGACTACGGACGTCATCAATCGATAGTATTTCCGGCGAATCGCTTCGACGGTGCGGTAATCGTCAACTGAAAGCGACTCGAGTTCAAAGGTGCAGGCCTTGAGTTCATTCGTGTGTTGCGCATAGAACTCGAGGTGTCCCGTCAGCAACCGCGCAAACCGCTCATCGGGCGTCCCAGGGAGGGCGGCGATGACCTGCTGCGCCTCGAGCAGCGCCGAAAACGTCCGGTGTTGCAATTGATACAGCAGGTCTTCTTTGCTCGAGAAGTAGTGGTACAGCCCCGCCAGACTCGCGTCGATCGCCTTCGCGAGGTCACGCATGGTCGTGGCTTCGAATCCTTTCTTCGCGATCAGCGCGGCTGCCTTCATCAGCAGTTCGTCGAGCTTGCGTTGCGTTTTTTCCCGAGCCAGACGTGGCCCGGGAGCTTTCGCGGTACGCGCGCGCTTGATGGCCGTCATCCACGCGCTCCGGTCGCTACGGCGGCCGCGCCACCATTGGCCTTGATGCCGCGCAGAATCTTCTCTGGGGTGATGGGTAGTTCCGTGACCCGCACGCCGCACGCGTTGTAAATGGCGTTGGCAATCGCGCCGAACACGGGAAGCATAGAGCCTTCACCGATTTCCTTCGCGCCGAACGGGCCACGCGGCTCAAAACTCTCCACGGCCGCCGTATGAATCTCCGGCGTCTCGGCGATCGTCGGAATCAGATAGTCGTGCAGATTGGCGTTGGCAAATTTGCCGCCAGGGCCAACGATCGTGTCCTCGAGCAACGTCTCACCCAGTCCCATGATGATCGCGCCCTCAACCTGACCGTGCAGCGTCACCGGATTGATCACGGTTCCAGCATCGCTGTAGTCCGTAAAGCGGTCAACGGTCACATACCCTGTTTCCAAATCCACGGTCACTTCCGCCACCGCGGTCGAGAAGCTGTAGGCCGGCGACGTGCCCACCGTGCCGCCCTTGAACTCGCCACCGAGATGTTTGGGCGGCGAATATGAACCAGTACCGACAACTGGGCCTTTCTTGGAGAATGCCGCGCGCGCGGCATCGGCCCAGGACATTCCGACGGACGGATGTTGCGGCACAAAGATGCGGCCATCGCGCACGGTCAGCGCTGTGGGGTCGCAACCCAACTCTCGGGCCGCCACTTCGCGGAGCTGCGCCGACACATTCGCGGCCGCCATCTTCACGGCATTGCCGCCCATGAGTGTCACGCGACTCGAATAGGAGCCAAGATCGAGCGGGCTGACCGTGGTGTCGCAATCGGCCATCCACACCCACTCGTACGGTACACCAAGCTCCTCAGCGGCAATCTGCACCAGCACCGTGTCCGAGCCTTGGCCAATCTCCGCTGCCGCAATGTGCAACGTGACGCCGGTGCCATCCTCGTGTACGCGGATCATGGCATTCGAGTGCGGGAAGTCCGATCGGTAAATCGGATATCCAGCGCCCGACACAAAGCCGCCGCAGCCGACGCCAATCCCCTTGCCCGGCGGAAGCTTGCCGCGCTTCTCGGCCCACCCCGAGGTCTCGCGCGCACGATTGAGCGTGGCAATAAACTCACACGACGAAATGTCGAGCGCGTTGCCAGTACGCGTGTTCGGCTCCATGGCATTCTTGAGCCGAATATCAAACGGATCGATGCCCAGTTCTTCGGCCATCATGTCGAGCAATGATTCAAAGGCAAAGCGCGGCTGTGGCACCCCGTGCCCACGGAACGCGCCGGAGGCCGGAAGGTTTGTGTACACGCGCGTGCCTTCATACTTGTAGTTCGGAATCTTGTAGAGCGTCGGCAGCATCGATCCGGCGTAGTACGCCGTGATCACGCCGTATGACGTATACGCGCCACCATCCAGCACCACCGTATGCTCAGCGGCCGTAATCGTGCCGTCTTTCTTGAGGCCGATTTTGAGATCGATGTACTGCTTATGACGGCCGCGGAAGTGCGTGTACATCTCTTCCCGCGTGTATTCCATCGCGACGGGACGTCCCGTCATCTTGGAGAGGATCGCGGCGCAGAAATCGAGCGGCGTCGCTTCTGCCTTGGCACCGAATCCGCCTCCTACTGCTGGGCGAATCACACGGATGTTTCCCATGGGAACGCCGAGCACGCGCGAGAGCGAGCGGTGCAGATAGTGCGGCGTTTGTGTGGAGGACCAGAGGGTCAGACGATCGCCGTGATGCTCCCAGCGCGCCAGCGCCGCATGCGGCTCCATCGGCGACTGGTACGTACGATTGCCAATAAATCGCTCTTCCCGTACGAGGTCCGCCTCGGCGAATCCCTTATGCACGTCGCCAAAGTGCCAGTCCACGCGCGTATTGATGTTGCCGGCGTAGCGCGGCTTCTCAGGATGGATCACTGGCGCACCGGGCGCCATCGCCGCCACCGGATCGAACACCGCGGGCAGTTCTTCGTACTCCACTTCAATCAGCTTCAACGCCGCTTCAGCGGTCGCGTCGTCCAACGCGGCCACCGCAGCTACTTCATCGCCAACGTAGCGCACGCGCTCCTTGGCGAGAATCTGTTCATCTTCGCGGGCGGGGCTCACGCCGTAGAAGGCGTCTGGCACATCGGCGCCGGTGATCACCGCCAGCACGCCCGGCAAGGCGCGTGCTTTGGTCACGTCAATGCGCTTGATGATGCCGTGTGCCACCGTGCTGCCCAAAATCTTGCCGACAATTGTGTCGGGGAGGTTGAGGTCTGCCGTGTACTTCGCACGCCCGGTGACTTTATCCGGTCCGTCGTAGCGCGTGACGCCGTGACTCACCGTGTCGTGATCGCGCACCTGGTCGCGTTCGGCGTGCACGTGCGGTTTGGAGTTGAAGGGCACGCCCTCGAACTCTTTCCACCCAGACACCGCTTTGATCATGCGCGGGTATGTTGCGCAGCGGCACAAGTTGCCCGAGAGCGCCTCTTTGATCTCGCCCTCAGTCGGCGTCGGATTTCTGTCGATGAGCGCCTTCGATGCCATCACCGCGCCGCTCGTGCAATAGCCGCACTGAATCGCCCCGTGCTTGACGAACGCATGCTGCAGGGGGTGCAACTCACCGTCGTGCGACAGTCCTTCGATGGTCGTAATGCGCTTTCCCTGCGCCGCGACGGCCAGCATAAGGCACGAGTTTACCGGATCGCCGTCCACCTGTACGGTGCACGCGCCACAGTCGCCCGTGCCGCATCCCTTTTTGGTGCCGGTCAGAGCAAGGTGTTGCCGCAACGCGGCGAGCAGCGTGGTGTTCGGTTTGAGGGCGAGGGTACGATCCTCACCATTGATGTTCAAACGAACGAGGACTTCGGTGCTCATGAGCGACCCTCCGCGCGTTCTACCGCCTGCTCAAATGCGCGCTGAGCCAGAACGCTCACCAGTTCACGTCGGAAGTCCGCTGAGCCGCGAACATCGGTAATTGGCAACGCCTCAACGGCGCACTGTGCCGCCGCCTTCGCAAAGAGCTCCGGCGACGGACGTTCGCCCTCAAGCATCGCCGCAGCAGAGCTGATCTTCAGTGGTACTGGGGAGACCGCACCGAGCACGATGCGTGCGCCCTGCATGCGTCCCTTGGCCACCGTAATCCGAGCGGCGACGGCCGCCACCGCGAGCGACGCGCCTTTGCGGCGCGAGAATCGCTGATAACTCGTCCCAGACCCAGCGGGCTGCGCGGGTAGCAGAATCGCGACGAGCACCTCGCCTGAGGTGAGCACCGTGCTCCGCGGCCCGAGAAAGAACTCCTCGGCCGGCATCTCACGCGTGCCATTCACACCAATCAGGCGGACCCGAGCGCCGGAGGCGATCGCCGCGGGCGGCGTGTCCGCGCACGGCACCGCACGACAAAAGTTACCGCCGATCGTAGCTAGGCTTCGAATTTGTGCGCTGCCAATCGCTCGCGCCGCGTCGGCCAGCGCGACACTACGGGCGCGCACGAGCGGCGAGGACGCGACCGCTGACACGGTCGTGAGACCGCCAATACACAGCCCCCCGCCGTCTTCGGCAATCCCTCGCAACTCGGGCAAATGATCGAGCGCAATCAGCTGACGCGCCGTCTCCCGTTCACGCTGAAAGTCGGGAATGAGTTCGGTGCCGCCCGCAATAAATGCGGCGTCGGCGCCGAGGCTCGAGGCAAGCGCGCACGCGTCGCTCAAGCTCCCCGGCCGCAGATAGGTGAAATCCGGCATCGCCATTCGAAAGCACTCAGCGGTGAGAGTGGAGGACGTGTCTACGCGGGCGACCGAGGCCGCCTCGCATCACGCCACCTTCGACGCGGCGGTCCACGCCACGTCCTGCTGCGACATCTTCCGATACCGGAACGCACCCCACAGCGCCGCGCCGATGGAGCCAGCGAAAATCGCGTCGTCGTGCGTCACAACCTCGAGTTTTCCGAGCTCGGCTTCCTTCTTGGCCAACGAATCGCGCAACGCCGTAAGCAACCCCGTGTCCGAGGCGAGTCCACCACTCACAAACACCGCCCCCGCAAACTCCAGCGACCGCAGCAATCGCACAAAGCGCTCGGCCATACTCTCGTGCACGCCACGCAGGATGTCGCTGGTCGTAATGCCACGCGACACCATATTGATCACGTCGGTTTCAGCGAGCACGGCGCAGATCGAGCTCACCTTCTCCGGCTTGGTGGCAATAATCGACAGCTGCCCGATTTCGTCGTGCGACACGCCAAGGTAGCGCGCGATGTTCTCGAGGAACTGCCCGGAACCCGACGCGCACTGGCTGGTCATCTTGTAGTCCTTCACGCGACCGTGACCGTCCATGGCCACCGCACGCGTGTGGAGTGCACCCACATCGAGTACCGCGCCAATGCCTGGCGTCAGAAACAGCGCGCCACGCGCGTGCGTGGTCATGCCGTAAAAATGCCCAGTGGCATACGGCACTTCGCCACCCTCGCCCGTGGTGCCGATGTAGTGGATCTCGTCTACGCCGGCCATCTCGACCGCGGCATCAAAGGTTTCGTCGACGACTTTCGCAATCTCACGCCGGCGAATGCGCGTCGACACTTGCGCGAGTAGCTGCTCGGAGCCCTCGCCGTCCGTGCGCATCACGGTCACCTTCACGGCGCCGCTCCCAACGTCGATTCCCGCTGTGGTGATCATTAGGCCACCATCCGGTTGGCAAAGAGCGCCGCACCCAGCGCGCCCGTGTAAATACTCTCCGCTGAGATATTCAGCGTACGCTCGCCATAGTTTTCCTGAATCAACTCGCGAATCGCGCGCACCGCGGCGGGATTCTTGGCCACGCCGCCGGTGAAGGTGAACTCATCGTCCACGCCACCCGAGCGCGCCAATAGACTCATCGCGCGAATCACGATCGCGCGGTGCAACCCAGCCAGAATGTCTTCGCGCTTCTCACCAAGCGACAGCCGCTCGCGCAGTTCCGCGCCCGCAAACACGGTGCAGGTGGAATTGATCTTTACGCTACGCTTGGAGAGTTCCGCCAACGGCCCAAGCTCGTGCAGGCCGAGGTTCATTTCGTCCGCGATGTAGCCGAGGTAGCGTCCGCAGCCCGCCGCGCACCGGTCGTTCATCTGAAAGCCCGTGACGATTCCGGCGGCGTCCACCTGAATCGCTTTCGTATCCTGACCGCCGATATCGAGCACCGTGCGCGTATTCGGGAACATCGCGTGTGCCCCGAGTCCGTGACACAGAATCTCGGACCGGATCTGTTCTTTAGGAAACGGGAGCCGCGCGCGGCCGTAGCCGGTGCCAACCGTCGCAGCCGGACTCAGGTCATAGGCCACCGCAAACTCCACGGCGTGGGCCAAGCGCGGGTTGCTCACGCGATTCAGCGCATCGCCGATGTGATCGCGGAAGTCGAGATCCATCGGCTCGTTCTCCACGCGAATGATGCATTTGTCATACACGCCAATGAGGCGATCGAAACTCACGCCCGTGGGGTCGCCAATCTGCTCAGCAATGCGCATAAATGCCGAGCCGACCGCGTCACGGAAGAAGTCCGAACGAAGTTCGGCGGGACGCTTGAAGCGTTCTTCTTCTTCCACCGTAATGCGGCGGCAGATTTCTTCAATCGCGTCACGGAATGGCGCCTTGAGTTCCTGCGGCGCTGACTTGTCGATTTCCTCGAGCAGCAACTGCTCCAACCGTCGCAGCTGATGCAGCAGTTGCTCCATCACAAAGGCACGCCGCAGATCGCTCACGGCCTGCACCGTCTCTGTGGACTCCACATGCTGCTCAATCAGCCCAAAGCGCGCATTGATAAACGCTTCGGTCTTGGCGACCGCCGCTGCGAGGTCGTAGTTCGAACGCGAGTTCGTGATGCCTCGACCGAGCACATCGCCGTTTTCATCCAAAATCACGGCCTTCGTGGTGGTCGAGCCTAGGTCAATCCCGACGACGCAACTCATACGCCCTTCCCCGCGCGGCGCGCGTCAATCATCTGGAAATAGCTCTCGAGTCGATTCTTGATGTTCGCGGCCGAGAAATAGCGCGGGTCCACCAAATCCGATTCAATAAACGCGCCGGGGATCCCCGTGCGCTTCTCCACCTCACGCAGAATCATCAACTGTCCTGCCGAGAACGAGTTGCACGACTTCACCGAGTTAATCAGGAAGCCGTCGGCCTTATACTCTTTGATGTAGTTGCAGATCATATCAATGCGCGACGGCAAGTTGAGATTGGTGTAGCAGCCGCTGCAGTAATCCGCGAGCGTGCCGAGCGGATCATTGGGGTTGTGGCGGAAGCCAAAGTCGTAGGTGCCGCCGACCTTGGTATACGTCGAGGCAACCACGACCGCCTTCTCGTCCGCAAACATCTTCCAAAAATCTCGGAAGTGCGTCCAGTTGGGCGGCCCCTCTACCACGAGGCGATACTTCTCCCCTTCAAGCGGCCCCTCTGGCGTGATCGGCCCAAGGCCAAGCATCGCGCGCTCCTCCACTTCCTCGCGCAGCGCCTTGTAGTAGTCCACTCCTTCCTGCGTCCCACGAAACGCACTGAAGATCGGCCCGACGTAGTACACGGTGCCGAAGTATCCATCAATCGGACTCGGCACCTGCTTGCCAGCCTGCAGCACCGCCACAAGATCGTCCTCGGCCTGCGCCGAGAGCTGCAAGTGATGGCGCAGTTTTTCTTCGTCATACTTGTTGCCGGTCGCCTTCTCGAGCGCCGGAATCACTGTCTCGCGCAACTGGCGCAGCATATACTCGCGGTGCTCGGGCTCGAGCTTGCCGTCGCCCTGATACGGCACGTGGAACATCACCGTCGGGCAGTCATACTCCTCACGCAGCAACTCAAACCACTTCATGAAGGTGTAGCAGCCGGTGTACGAGAGGAGAAGCAGATCGGGCTTCGGGAGCTTGGTGCCACCGGGTCCGATATTCCCCGAGCGCATCATGCCGATGTCGCACTTCACATAGGTGCACACATCCTCGGAGTGCCCGCCGCGCTCAGCCTCAGCGATGTAATCGCCAGACTGCTTGCGCATTCCCGACTGCAGCGCATTGATCTCGGGAAGCACGGGGAGCGCTCCGAACGAGCGAATGAGCTCGGTCAGGTTCCCAGGCACAAAGGTGTACACGACCGGAGTCTTCGTCTCAGGCGCTTTCGCCAACAACTCAAAATGGTTGGCGATCATTTCCTTCTGCAGCACCATCGAGCGGTCCTTGAGTACTTCAGCCATTAGGCGGCCCCCCAGAGCTTAATCGAGTCGGCGAAGGTGCCGGCCTGTTCGCGGAACTGCTGGAACTGCCCCGTGTTCTCCGCGTACTTGAACGCGATACACGGGATCCCTGCTTTTTCCGCACCATCACGCAGCATTGGTTGATCGAGCAGCGCGGGGTCGCAGAAACTCGGCGTCGCAAAAATGATTCCGTCTGCCTTGGCATCGGCCACACGGTTCTTCATCAGATTGCGCTTGCCGAGTGGATTGATTTCGTAGAGCACCGATGACGCCATGTCGTTGCGAATGAAGGCGTCGGCCAGCGCGCGTACCGGCTCACCGTCATCCCGCACGGTGGTCGTCAAAAAGCGATTGCCGAGCAGAAAGTCGTCGTCCACGATGTAGCAACCGGCGCGCTCAATGCTTTTGATGAGCCCCAGCGGCGGCTGCTCGCAGAACGCGCCCACCACGACGACGCGGCTGTTGTCGCGCTGACGCTTGGGATCGGCGGCCACAGCGGCGATGTACTGCTTGGCGTGCGCAATGAACGTCTCGGGCGCTACGCTCTCGCCAGCGCGGAGCAGAAGATAGAGCTCTTCGGTCGGCACATCCCAGGGGCGATCCCGCCGCAGGGCATACAATTCACGAATGACCGCGCGGGCTTCGTTGTACACGGCGATCGAGCGCTGCAAGTCCACATCGGTCGGACGATGCCCCGATACCTCGGCGAGCCCGTCGATCATGTGGTGCAGCTCGCCGGCCCAGAACTCAGCGGACGCACCTGGATCCGGCACCTGCGGCACGTCGATGTACCGCACGTAGGTATCGGGATACAGGAGCTTCCACATCCCCGACAAGTTGCGAATGACGTCGCACGTCGAGGGAAAGAGTACCGCCGAGAGCATGTCCAGCCGCCCGGACTGTGCGAGCTCGATCACCGAACGCGGCAAATGGCAGATATAGGACTGATAGAAGGCGTCGCCGCGAATGATCTCAATGCGGTCGCCGCCGCCGTGGATCCCCACCGGCAAGAACCCCGTCGCATGGAGCACCTCGCGCGGCGCGTAGACGGGGAGATAGCCGCCCGCCTTGCGACCCGGATTGTCCTCGAGCCACTGTCGAACGACCGTAAAGTCGAGGTCTTCAAAAATGTCGCGCGCCCAATCTACGATTGCAGTGCGCGTCACCAACTCGTCGTGCTTGGCCATGGCAACTTCCAGCGTGCGATGGTGAGGTGCGGCCCAACCGGCGGCCCGTACCCGCTCAAGCGGGTGTTCCGGCGTCTGTTCCTATTTCGAACGGACGTTCGATAGAATATACTTCATCATTGTACCACGACCGTCAATAGGGGTTACCCTGTCATCGATGGCTCGCGCCGCCGGCCCCCGTGGCCGTGCCGGACGGCGGGCCCGGAGAATCAAGGCCATGAGCTACCGCTTCAGGGATCTCAGCATCGACAAGATCGGCGTCGTCGGATCGGGCAATATCGGACCCGACATCGCCCTCTTCTTCGCCAAGGCATTCCACGCCCACGGCGTCCCCGTGGTCGTGGTGGATGTCTCCGCTGACGCCGTTGCCCGCGGACGCGCGAAAGCCGAACAAAAGATTGCGAAAGGCCGAGAGACCGGCGCCTTCAAGCCGGCCGCCGCCGACGCCATGCTCGCCGCCCTCACCTTCACCACTGACTACGCCGAACTTGCAGGCGCCAGTCTCGTGATTGAAGCGGCCACCGAAAATCTCGACATCAAGCGCGCCATCTTCACGCAGCTTGAGTCGCTCTGCGGACCCAACACCATTCTCGCCTCCAACTCCTCCCATATTGAACCGGAGGAGATCTTCGGCGCGCTCGGCGCCACCACGCGTGCCCGCACCGCGGTCATTCACTATTTCTTCCCCGCCGAGCGAAACCTGCTCGTGGAGATTGTGCCGGGACGCGACACCAACCCCGTGCACACCCGCGCCCTCATGGGGCTCTACGAAGAAATCGGCAAAATTCCCGTGCTCGTCGGCGGACGCTTCGGCTATGCCGTCAATCCGGTCTTTGAAGGGCTCTTCCTCGCAGCCGCGCTTGCCGTGGAAGACGGCCTAGGCACCGTGAAAGAGGTGGACACCGCCGCCAAAATCGCACTCGGACTCGGCGTCGGCCCCTTCACCGCCATGAACCTCACGGGCGGCAATCCCATTACCAACCATTCGCTCGACGTCATGACGTCGAAGTTGAATGCCTGGTTCCGCTCACCACGCCTCATGAAAGAGGCGATGGCCGCCGGCAAGCCGTGGGACGTGCCCAAGCGCGACGAAAAAGTCGAGATGACCGCCGCACAGCAAGCCACTATCGCCGACACCATGCTCGGCGCTTACTTTGGCCTCGCGGGCGAAATCCTCGACAGCGGGATCATCACTCTCGCCGATCTCGAACTGGGCGTGGAAACGGGGCTCGCCATGCGCGCGCCCTTTGCCATGATGAACAGCATGGGCGTCAAGCGCGCCCTCGCGCTCGTGCAGGCGTATGCCGCAACGCATGCCGGATTCCCCGTGCCGCGCTGCATCACCGAACAGGCCGCCGCTGGCACACCGTTCCGTATTGAACATGTCATTCGGCACGACGACGGCGATGTGGCGGTGCTCACTATCCGCCGCCCCAAAGTGCTGAACGCGCTCAACGACGACGTCTACGACCAGCTCACCGCACACGCCATGGCGCTGCGTACCGATGCCGCCATCTCCGCCGTTGTGATCACCGGCTTCGGCCCCAAGGCCTTTGTCTCCGGCGCCGACGTGAACTTCCTCGCCGCTATCAAGAGCCCGGCAGACGGAGTCACCACCTCCGAGCGGTCCAAAGTACCGGGCAATCTTTTTGAACAGCTCGGCAAACCGGTCATCTGCGCCATGAACGGTATGGCATTCGGCGGCGGGAACGAGCTCGCCATGTGCTGCACCGCCCGCCTCATTCGCGCCGGACTCAGCGTGGCCATCGGTCAGCCTGAGGCGAACCTCGGCATCGTGCCCGGCGCGGGCGCAACACAACGGCTACCGCGTCTGGTAGGCGTAGAGAAGGCCGCCGAAATGCTACGCACCGGTCACACCCTCTCCAGTCGCGACGCTGTAGCGAGCGGGCTCGTGCGCGCCGAAGTGGACGGCGATGTGGTGGCCGCGGCCATCGCGCTCGCTCGCTCCGCCGTACGCGGTGAGGTCACGCTCACCCCCATCAACAGCGGCCCGATTGAAACACCCAACACGCTCCCCACGGCGGAACTCGGGCACCTGAGCACGGCGACCGACGCACTCATCTCGCGCGCCATCGTGGAAGGGTGCCGCAAGCCGCTCGCCGAGGGGCTACGGTTTGAATCTGAGATGTTCGGCGCCTGCTGTGCCACCGAGGATATGCGAATCGGCGTATCGAACTTCATTACCAATGGCCCGCGTGCCAAGGCGGAGTTCGTACACCGGTAAACCGAGGGGGACGCCCGCCACGCGGGTTGGCGCTTATCATTCGGCATGTCTGCAACTGACGAAGGCGAACCACATAAATACATCATCGCGTTCGCGGTGACGTTGGCGTCGTTGCTGCAGGTGATTGATGCGTCCATTGTGAATGTCGCCCTCCCCGACATGATGGGGAACCTCGGCGCGTCGCTCGACGAAATCGCCTGGGTGTCCACCGGCTACATTCTCGCCTCGGTGATTGTCATTCCCCTCACCGGGTGGCTGGGGTCGTTTTTCGGGCGGAAGCGCTACTTCGTGGGGTCTGTGCTGCTGTTCACCGCCGCGTCGTTTATGTGCGGCGCCTCGCATTCGCTGGGCGCGCTGATATTCTGGCGCATCGTGCAAGGCATCGGCGGCGGCGCGCTGATGACGACGTCGCAGGTGGTGCTGCTCGAGGCATTCCCGCGCAAAGAAGCGGGCACCGCCATGGCACTGTTCGGTCTAGGCGTGATGGTGGGTCCCACACTCGGCCCCACGCTCGGCGGATGGATCACGGACAACTACAACTGGCCGTGGATTTTCTATATCAACGTTCCCCTTGGCATCCTGGCCGCGATGATGATCGCCGAGTACGTGCACGATTCTCCGCACCACCGGCGGGCGCCGAGCGTGGACTACACAGGGATCGCGCTCCTCATCATGAGCGTGGCCGCGCTGCAGTACCTGCTCGAGCACGGACAGCGCGAAGACTGGTTCGATTCACGGATCATGATCGGCCTCGGCATTCTCAGCATCGTATCGGGCACGGCACTCGTGTGGCGAGAACTGACGATTGACCATCCGGTGATCGACTTCCGCGTGCTGCGCCACCGACAAATGTGGGTTGGCACCATCCTCGGCATCGTGATGGGGATGGGGCTCTTTGCGTCGGTCTTCACGCTCCCTGTGTTCCTGCAGGGCAACCTCCGGATGACCGCCCAGCAAACGGGCATGGTGCTTTTACCCGGGGCGGCCGCGACGGCCCTATCGATGGTGGTGTCTGGGCGACTCAACGCGCGGTACGATCCGCGCGCACTGGTCGCCGCCGGAGCGCTCATGTTCGTGGGCGCGATGTGGCAGCTCTCGCTCATCACCGCCGATAGTGGCAGCCGTGATTTCTTTTGGCCGCTGATCATTCGCGGCTTCGGACTCGGCCTGATGTTCGTGCCGCTCACGACCATCACACTCGCCGACCTGTCGCATATCGAACTGCCGCAGGCAACGGGGCTCTTTAATTTCTTTCGTCAGCTGGGCGGATCGCTGGGCATTGCCGGCATTGCCACCGTGGTGTCATACAACACGGTGCTCTATAAGGCCACGCTCACCGAGCATGTGACGCGCTTTGACCCCGCAAGCCTCGCGCGGATTTCAATGCTCGAGCGCGCCTTTCAGGGCCGCGGGGCCGATTTTGTCACCGCGCATCAACGCGCCCTCGCCATCGTCGATCGGCAGATTGCCGGACAAGCCAGTGTGATTGCCTATTCGCGAACGTACATCTTGGCTGCGCTCTTGGTGCTTTCCATTGTTCCCCTGCTTGCCCTGGTTCGGGTCACGCGGAGCAAAGTGAAACACGAACTGATTCTCGAGTAGATTACTGGGAGCCTGTCGTCAGTCTGGACTTTTACCTCTGAGGCAACGAGCGATGGTCGAAATCACTGTGCACGGCGACACCATCACCTTCGAAATCGAAGGCATGGACAAGCTCTGGGCACTCAAGAGCCGGCTCGACATTCCGTTAGCGCATATCAAGGGCGCCCGGGTGGACAACGAGGCCGCTAAGGGATGGTGGCATGGGGTCAGGCTGGGTGGTTCCGACCTCCCCGGGGTCATCACCGCCGGGACCTTCTACCGAAAGGGACGGATGGTGTTTTACGACGTCCACCACCCCGACCACACGATCATCGTGGACCTCGACCACGAGGACTACGACCAGCTCATTCTGCAGGTGCGGAACCCTGAGACCGAAGTACAGATGATCAACGACGCGGCGGGGCGGCGGAGCTAGCCGGAGCGTCGTATCTTATATAGATGCGACTCTCCTCTCTGATTGGCGCCCTGCTGGCTTCGGCCGCGGCGCTTCCGGCCCAGTCTCCCGTTCGTAGCAATGTGCAGGTCACGGCCCGCGAGGTGCTCGCGGAACTGATTGGCATCAACACTGACCACGACTCGGGGAGCACCACGGTCGCGGCACAGGCCATTGCCAAACGGCTCCTCGCCGCTGGCATCCCCGCCGCGGACGTGCACGTCATTGGTCCGGCCAACTCCAAGAATCACAATCTCGTCGCGCGCCTGCACGGCACCGGTGCGCGCAAACCGCTGTTGCTGCTCGCGCACCTCGACGTGGTCACCGCTCGTCCGAGCGACTGGACCTTGCCGCCTTACGCGCTTACCGAAAAAGACGGCTTCCTCTACGGCCGCGGTACGAGCGACATCAAGAACGGCGCGGCCGTGCTCGTCGCGGCCTTCCTGCAAATGAAGCGCGATGGTATCACGCCGGACCGCGACGTGATTCTCGCCCTCACGGCCGGTGAGGAATCAAACCCCGACTACAGCGGCGTGGAATGGCTGCTCGCCAACCACCGCGATTTGATTGACGCCGAGTGGTGCTGGAACGTGGACGGCGGCGATCCGCTCATCCTCAAGGGCAAGCGCATCATGCGCACCGTACAGGCGAGCGAGAAAGTCTACGCTTCGTATCAGCTGGAAGTCACCGGCGCGGGCGGGCACAGTTCGCTGCCCCCGCGCGACAATCCCATTTACCGTCTCAGTGCGGCACTTGTTCGCCTGCAAGCCTTCGATTTTCCAGTAGCGTTGAGCCCGGTCACGCGTGGTGCGTTGGCGGGTGCCGCCAACTTTGAACCCGCGGCGATTGCTGCCGATTTGCGCCTCGTGGTGGCGGCCAAACCGGACGCGGCTGCCGTCAAGCGCCTCTCCGCAGGGTCACCGTTCTACAACGCGCAGATGCGCACCACCTGCGTCACCACTATGCTCGAGGGTGGTCACGCTGAGAACGCGCTGCCGCAGCGCGCACGCGCCACGGTGAACTGCCGCATTCTCCCCGAGGAGTCGAGCGACTACGTCCTCGAAACGTTGCGCAAAGTTGTGGCCGATTCGCAGGTGAAGTTCTCAGTGGTGTCGCCCGCCACGCCGAGCCCACCATCGCCGCTCCGCCCCGACGTGATGCAAGCCGTGGAACGAGTGACCAAGGCGTTTTGGCCCGGCGTCCCCGTAGTGCCGCAGATGGAGACCGGCGCCACAGACGGCGCCGTGCTCCGCAACGCCGGACTGCTCACCTACGGCATTTCATCGATTTTCCTCGACCGTGACGACATCCGTGCGCACGGCCGCGACGAACGCATCATCGTAAAAGAGTTCGACTCGGGCGCCGACTACGGGTACGCGCTCCTCAAAGCGTTCGCCACCAAGAACTAACGCCGTTTCCCTTTTTCCAAATCCATATGCGCCGCACGCTTGTTACCGTTGCCATCCTGCTCGCTGCACCGCTCGCGGCGCAGCAGCGGCCCGCCGATCCTGCGTTGCTTACCGTGGAGCGCATCTTCGCGTCCCGTGAGTTTCGCGCGGCTGGCTTTGGCCAAATCCGCTGGCTCGACGACAGCACCTATACCACGGTCGAAGCCGCAGCCGGAGGCAAAGGCGCAGAGTTGGTGCGCTACGACGCCGCCTCAGGCAACAAGCGTGTGCTGGTGACCGCGGCACAGCTCACGCCAAAGGGCGCGAGCGAACCGCTCGAGCTAGAGGATTACGCCTGGTCGGCCGATCACGCCAAGCTCATGATCTTCACCAACTCCGCGCGCGTCTGGCGCGAGAACACGCGTGGCGATTTCTGGGTGCTCGACGTTGCCTCGCACCGCCTCGCCAAACTCGGCGGCACCGCCGCCAAGCCCTCCACGTTGCAGTTTGCCAAGTTCTCACCCGACGGTACGCGCGCCGCGTACGTGCGCGAGCACAATCTGTTTGTGGAATCGCTGGCCGATGGGCGCGTCACGCCGCTCACGCGCGACGGCTCGGTCACCACGATCAACGGCACGTTCGACTGGGTGTACGAAGAAGAACTCTACATGCGTGACGGCTTTCGTTGGAGTCCCGACGGTACGCACATCGCGTATTGGCAGCTCGACGCCAAAGGCGTGCGGGACTTCTTGCTGATCAATAACACCGATTCGCTCTATTCGTTCGTCACGCCCGTGCAGTATCCCAAGGCCGGCACTACGAACTCCGCGGCGCGCGTCGGTGTGGTGAGCGCCAATGGCGGCGCCACCACGTGGCTCAAGATTCCCGGCGATCCGCGCAACAACTACCTCGCGCGCATGGACTGGGCCGCCAACTCCAGCGAAGTCGCAGTGCAGCAACTCAATCGCCGACAAACGCAGAACACGCTCTGGTTTGCAAATGCCACATCCGGCGCCGCGCGTTCGGTGCTCGTGGAAAAAGACAGCGCCTGGCTCGACATCTCGGATGACCACGTCGGCTATGGCCCTGGTCCGTCGCTGCATTGGTTCGACGGCGGCAAGTCGTTCTTCTGGCTGAGCGAGCGCGATGGCTGGCGCCACGCATACGTCGTGGATCGCGATGGCAGCACGCGGCTCGTCACCAAGGGCGCGTACGATGTCATGCGCGTGGTCAGCATCGACAGCAAGGGCGGCTGGCTCTATTACGAAGGCTCGCCGGAGAATGCCACGCAGCTCTCACTCTGGCGCAGCAAACTCGACGGCACCGGCACGCCGGAGCGCCTCACCCCCGCCGCCGCGCGCGGCGTGCATAGCTACGACCTCGCGCCCGGTGGCGCGTGGGCCGTCCATTCCTTAAGCTCGTGGGGCGTGCCGCCGAGCACCGACGTCGTGCGGCTTCCCTCGCACACCGTCGTGCGCACGCTGGTGACGAACGACGCGCTCAAGGCCAAGCTTGCGACGCTCAAGACCGGACCGCAGGAATTCTTTCAGGTGGAGGTCGGCGGGGGCGTAAAGCTCGACGGCTGGATGATGAAGCCCGCCGATTTTGATCCCGCCAAAAAATATCCCGTGCTGTTCTACGTATACGGCGAGCCCGCCGCGCAGACGGTGACCGATGCGTGGAGCGGATCGCGTTGGCTCTGGCACCTGATGCTCACACAGCAGGGCTACATCGTCGCCAGCGTAGATAGCCGCGGCACACCAGCGCCCAAGGGACGCGACTGGCGGAAAGCCGTGCTCAATCAGATTGGCGCGCTCCGCGTGAAGGAACAGTCAGCGGCGGCACTCGCCATCGGCCGACGGCCGTATGTGGACTCTACGCGCATTGGCGTCTGGGGATGGAGCGGCGGCGGGTCATCCACGCTCCTCCTCATGTTCCGCGCACCAAATGTGTATCGCATGGGCATGTCGGTCGCGCCGGTGGCTGACGTGCGCAACTACGACACCATCTATCAGGAACGCTACGTCGGGCTTCCCACCACCGATTCGCTCGCCTACCACGACGCCTCGGCCATCAATTACGTGAACGGGCTCAAGGGCGACCTGCTCGTGGTACACGGTTCTGGCGACGACAACGTGCACTTTCAGGGCACCGAGCAGCTCATCAATGCGCTCGTGGCGGCCAATAAGCCGTTTACGATGATGGAGTATCCCAACCGTACGCACGGTATTTACGAGGGGCGCGGCACCACCGTGCACCTCTACACCTTGCTCACGCGCTATCTCAAAGAACACCTTCCCGCTGGTCCCTCGGTCACGCCGTAACCCTAGCCACAAACCATGCGCCTCTCTCTCTTCGTTACTTGCCTTGCTGTGGCCGCTCCGCTTGCGGCGCAGGGCACCAAAGCCGTCACCAAGTATCCGGACGCTCCCGCCGCGGCGATGGCCGCCATTCGCGAAAGCGATCTCAAACGTGACCTCTACGCGATGGCCGGCGACGCCATGCGCGGCCGCGAGGGCGGCACGCTCGACGAACTGCGCGCCTCCGCCTGGCTCGCCGACGAACTTCGCACGATTGGCGTAAAGCCCGCCGGCGAAAACGGCACCTATTACCAGTGGTGGAACATGCGCCGCACGCGCATCTCCACCGTGGCCAGCTCGGTGAAGATTGGCGCGCTCACCCCGGCGCTGTGGACCGATGTCGTGCCGAACGGAAACGCCGAAGCAGACGCCGTGGGTCTTACCATCTTTGCCGGCGACGGAAGCGATTCCACCATCGACC
This sequence comes from Gemmatimonadota bacterium, assembly GCA_026387915.1. Taxonomy (NCBI): domain Bacteria; kingdom Pseudomonadati; phylum Gemmatimonadota; species Gemmatimonadota bacterium. The sequence continues at coordinate 148,995 of JAPLKS010000018.1, read as the reverse complement.
TGCACGGCAAGATTGCCGTCGTGACGATGTCGGCGCCCGCGCAGCCGGTGCGGGAGGTCGGCACCTATTCGTTTGAGTACCGCTATGCCACGGCCGCACTCACCGCGACGGTGAATCGCTTTCGAGGCCGCGGAGCCGCCGGGCTCATTATCATCGCCGATTCGATTACGGACGTCGGGTTCACCGCCGCGTCCGTGATGCGGGCGCGCGGCGCCTATGACGTCGAGGGAGGCGTACCGCGGTTCGCCGTGACTACCGCCGGAGCTCCGGGTGCGGGACGCGGCGGCAATGCCGCGGCAGGCGGCGCAGGGGGAGGACGCGGTGGAGCCGGCGGTACCGCTCCAGCAGCTGTTTTGCTTGTCCGTCAGTCGATGCTTCCCGCTCTTCGCAGCGGCGGCGCGGCGGCAGAAATCCATTTGCGCGTGGAGCGATTCGACGCTCCGTCGGTGAACGTCGTGGGTGTCATTCGCGGAACTGACCCCAAGCTGCGCGATGAGTACGTCCTGTATAGCTCGCACCAAGACCACGATGGCGTCCGCTACGAAATGGCCGGCGACTCCGTCTGGAACGGCGCCGACGACAACGGCTCGGTGAGCGTCGCACTCCTCGCCACGGCCCGCGCCTTCGTCAAGAATCCGGGCAAACGCTCCGTGCTCTTCGTCTATCACGGCTCCGAGGAACGCGGCCTGCTCGGCTCGCGCTGGCATGCCGCACATCCCGTGGTCCCGCTCACGCAGATTGTGGCCGTGCTCAACGGCGACATGATCGGCCGAAATAATCCAGATTCCGCGTCGATCATGGGCATTCAGCCGCCGCACCTGAACTCCAGCGAGCTTGTCGCGATGGCCCTCGCGGCCAATGCCAAGACGGGCAAGTTCCAACTGGATTCTATCTGGGATCGCCCGACGCACCCCGAAGGGTGGTACTTCCGAAGCGATCACCTCCCCTACGCGCGACTCAACGTGCCGGCGATCGAATACTCCACCAACCTGCACCCGGACTACCACACGCCCCGGGACGAGCCCTCGCGCATTGACTACGCCAAGCTCACCCGGATGACGCAGTGGATGTACCTCACGGGCTGGTACGTGGCCAACGTCCCCAAGCGACCGGCGCTGGAGCCGGGATTCAAGCTCGAACGCTAACCGGCAACCACACGCCGGCGGCGAGTCGTTCTAGATTCCATACACAGTACCCCGAACGGGCATCCCAGCGGGGATGCCCGGTTCGTTCCCCCGCACCGTACCGACCGATGACCGCCCATCTCGCAGATCCCGATCGCAACCCTTCGTTCACCAAGGGACTTTTTCTCGGCGAAATTCGTGAAGATCTGATCTTCCCGTTTCCTGAGATGGCGAAGGATGAAAAGGAAAATCTCGCCGCTGTCCTCGATGCCTTCCGCTCTTGGGCGGCCGATACCGTGGACTCCGCCAAGCTCGACCACGACGGCAAATTCTCCGACGAGGTTCGTCACGGGATGGCCGAACTGGGGCTGATGGGACTCGGGATCCCAGAGGCCTACGGCGGCTTCGGCGCCAGCGCGATGTTCTTTAGCCGAATGTTCGCCGAGGTCGGCGCCACCGACGCGGCGCTTTGCGTGTACTTCGGCGCGCACCAATCCATCGGCTGCAAGGGGATTACGCTCTTTGGCACCGACGATCAAAAGCAGCGCTGGCTTCCTAAGTGCGCCACCGGCGAAACCATCGCTGCCTTCTGCCTCACCGAAGCCGGCTCCGGTTCCGACGCGCAGTCCATGCGCACCACCGCCGAACTCAGCGCCGACGGCACGCACTACCTGCTGAACGGCGAAAAAATCTGGATCTCCAACGCCGGCTACGCGGGCCTCTTCACCGTCTTCGCAAAAGTGGCCGTCGAGGTGGACGGCAAGATCAAGCAGCGCGTCACCGCGTTCATCGTGGATGCGCACGCCGCCGGCATCACGCTAGGTGCCGCTGAGCAAAAGATGGGAATCAAAGCCAGCGACACACGCACCATCAGCTTCGTCAATGTGAAAGTGCCGGTCGAAGACCGCATCGGCGATGTGGGGCACGGTTTCAAAATCGCCCTCGAGATTCTCAATAGCGGCCGCCTTGGCCTCGCCGCCGCCTCCACGCGCGGCGCACAACGGGTGCTGGAAATGGCGCTGGCCTACGCCAAACAACGCGAACAGTTCGGGCGCCCCATCGGCTCGTTTGAAATGCTCCAGCGCAAGTTCGCCATTGGCGCCGCCGATATTTATGCCTCGGATGCCGGTTGGATGCTCACGGCCGCGATGGTGGACCGCGGCGGCATCGATTTTTCGCTTGAGACGGCGGCGTGCAAAGTGTATGGATCGGAACTCGTCTTTCGCGCCTCCAGCGACGCCCAGCAGATTGCCGGCGGCATCGGCTACTCCAAAGATTACCCGTACGAGCGCGCGTTGCGCGACTCGCGCATCAATCTGATTTTTGAGGGCACCAACGAAATCTTGCGCGCACTCATCGCGCTGAGCGGCCTACAGCAGCCCGGCGAGCACCTCAAGGCCATCGGCAAGGCCTTCAAGGATCCCATCAACTCGCTCGGCGCTATCGGCTCGTACATCGGCGGGCGCGTCAAACGTCAGCTCGTGAAGCCCGAGTTCACGAAGATGCACCCGATGTTCTCCGAGGAGGCCGACATGGTCACCACGGTGATCCACGACCTCGCGCTGAACGTTGAGAAGGCACTCATTGAGCATGGCAAGAATATCATCGAGCGCCAGTTCCTCCAGGAGCGGATGGCCAACGCGGTGATCGACATTTACCTCTCGACCGCCGCACTCGCACGCGCCACCTCCGCGATCGCCGCGAAGGGCGAGGCCGGTGCCGCGGCCGACATCGACCATACGCGCATCTTCGTGCCGATGGCCATGCGGCGCGCACGGCGCGCGGTACGTGCGCTCGAAAAGAATCAGGACGCGCGCCTCTCCGCGCTCGCCCTCGCAGCGCTGGAGAGCGGCAAACTATCCGTGCCGCTGCCGATCGAAGAGTAGGCAATCTGCACTAGCAATAAGAAGGGGCGCCGTCTGAGACGGCGCCCCTTCTGTCTTTCTATCACCCGACTCGCATCGCTACCGCGGCGCGCCGCTCCGCGCCGCGCCGCCGGATATTACGCCGGGATGAACGCCTCTTTCCACTTGGCACCATCCTGGTCCTCTTCGTACAGCTTGTCGAGATCGGCCACCACCGTAGTGCCCGCCTTGCGCACCGCAAAGCGATCCATCGAACGCGTCGCACGCCCTTCGATAAACACGCCTTCGGCCGTGTACTTGGATTTGTGCTTCGGGCACTGAAAACGCCGATCGCCGTCGAGCCACTTGAGCGCGCTGTTCTGGTGCGGACAGGTCACCGCCATCACGAACACCTTGCCCGCCGTACGCACAATGAACGCGTCGTTGTCCTTGTCCACGTTCACGCCGTCGGCGGCCGGAATGGGATAGGTCACCTCTTTCCCTGCGCGCCCCAGCGATTCAATGAAGCGCACGGGCAGCGCCGCCGCCGGTGTGCCGGCAACGGCGAGCAACGCCACGGCGGTGGCGGCATCACGCAAGAACATGCGCCGCCCCACGTCACAACTCGTGCAGGACGCTCCGCTCTCGCGGTTGTGTTCTGGTTTCAACGTGGTCATCCCCGGTTAGCTGGCGCTTACCAACACGACGCCAACGAGCGTCGTCGTCAGCCAGAGCACGAGGCTTGCGACCGCTCCCATCGTGAACCGTTTCCAGAGCGGATTCGACGGCGACGGGTCGAGACTGAGCCGTTGCTCCGTACGCATCACGTTGTAGCCGTTGGCGAGCAACACCACAAAGAGCCCGATCTTCAGCCAATACACCGGCGACACCAAAAAGGTCTCGGCGTCAGCCAGCATCATGAGCAGGCCGCTCACCACCATGATGCTCATCGCGGCCACTACCGGGCGGTGAATACCAGCAAAGTCACGCAGCACGCGACGGCGCTCATCGGCGTCCGCCGTGCGGGCACGCAACGCCGCGCGATCCGAGGCCACCGCAAACCCGCCGCCGATCAATAACGCCCCGAGGTGCGCGTAGGTGACCGCGGCAGAAACAGCTTTGGAGTGCGAATAGATATCCGCCCATGGCTTTGCGGCGTCCGCAATCGTCTGAACAATCGACATCGTGAGTCCCAGTGCAGGTCGGCGACGCGGCCGGGGAGGGATCGGCGCGACGCGAGGTCAAATATATAGACGCGAAACAGCCGCAGCCTGTTCAATCCGGCGAAATACTAGGGGTCCCGTTCGCCGCCCGAGGTGGTTCCCGCCCCTGTCACCGTAATCGTGACGGTCCCCTTTGTTGCGTCATACACGGCCGCCAGTTGCGTGAGGTTCGACGTCCGCTGGCCGCTGAGCCACTGCCCCGTGGAAGAAAAGCGCGCCCCGTGCCGCGAGCAGTTGAAGGCGCCACCCTGAATGGACACCGTGGCCCCCTGGTGCGGGCAACGCATCGACAGGGCCACATAGCTACTCTGCGCCGTACGCACGAGCGCCACCGGCCGCGAGGAGTTGCCATCCACACGGGCGATTCCACCCACCACCGCCAGCGCCGGCACATTTGCCAGCGTGACGAGTAACTGCGAACCGTTCGCCACAGGCGTCGCTGGCGTGGTCTGCGCCGGCGCCGCAATCACCAGCGTGCCGGCCGCCGCGTCGTAGGTCACCGGGTACGATGTGAGATTGGCCGTCGCCTGACCACCGGTCCACACACCGGTCGCCGAAAACTTGGCGCCGTGATTCGGGCAGAAGAAGCCGCTACCCTGCACCGTCACCGTCGTCCCCTGGTGCGGGCAAACCAACGACAGCGCGACAAAAGTACTCGTCGCCGATCGGACGAGTGCCATCGGCCCACCAGTCGCCGTGTGGACCGTCACCATCCCACCCACGCTGGCGAGCGCAGGATAGTCGGCCAACCGAAAACTCAGCCCGCTCGACGGCACCACGTTCGCCTGCGGCGAGACTGGATCCCACACGCCGGTTCCGCATGCGTCGGCGAGCAACGCCGCCACCGTCGCAAGCGTCGCCTGCGACAGGAAGGTACGGCGGTCGAGTCCGCCGCAACCGCTGCAGCGTCCTGTCGTCGCGTCCGACATCGTCAATCCTGCCGGAAGGGCGAGAGCATCATCACATACGAGAGCAGCGCGGTGCTACCAGAAATGATCGCGGCGGACCGATGTCGGTCACGCGCCGACCCAGAATATTTTGCTTCTTCTGAAATCGAGCCGACATACACAAATCCGGCGTCCGAGAGCAGCATGAGCGCAGAGTGCACGGTGCGCCACGTGCGCCCAGCGGGGTCCGCACGCGAATCCCACCAGTTCCAGGCCCCGGTGACGGTATTGGCGGCAAACAGCGCCGCTACGCCGGTCGCGAGCATGGGATGCACACTCTTCACCCATTGAGGACTGTCCGTCCCCTTGGTGACCAACGTCTGCCCCGTGAGGTACTGACCGATGAACAACGGAATCGTCGCGTAGCTCGCAAATTTATGAATCGCGACGCGCGTCTCGTACAGGTCGCTGTATTCCACCGCTTTCACGCGCGGACGGCGTGGCGTGGTGTCGGACGCCAGACTTGGCACCGCTCCAGCCCCCAACAACGGTGACATTGGGAGCGAAGGCGCCAAGGTTGCGATGCCCGAGGTGCCCGCCGCGGGCGACGAACTGACCGCCGGAAATGCCGGAACGGTGCCTGGCGGCTCAGCTTGGACCAGAATCGTATCCCGGCCAAATAGCGACAACGCAACAAGCAGAACGAACATAGGTGCCGGCGTTCGGGTGGCGGGGGGCCGATTGTTTAATCTAAACCGCCGAGCGCGGATTCGTTCCTCGCCAGTACCCATGCCACCTGCACGCGGCAATCTTTCCCCCGTGACCCTGCTCTCCCTCTCTGAAATCGCCATCGAATTCGGCTCCACCACCCTCCTCCGCGATGTGACGGTTACCGTCGCTGCTGGGGAGCGCTGGGGGATCGTCGGTCGTAATGGCTGTGGCAAGACCTCGCTCTTCAAGATCATCACCGGCAAGCTCGCCCCCTCCAAGGGCGCCATTGCACGGCAGCCGGGGATGCGCATCTCGCTCCTCGACCAACATCGTGACTTTGGCGAAGCCACCACGGTGTGGGATGCCACGGCCCGCGCCTTTGCTGACCTCCTCGCCCTCGAACTATCGCTGGCCGAACAGGCGGCCCAGCTCGCCGAACTCGGCGAAAAAGCCACGCCGGCGATGCTCGCGAAGTACGGTCACGACCTCGAAACATTCGCACACGAAGGCGGCTACACCTTTCACGCCCGCGTGGATGCCGTACTGCAGGGACTCCGCTTCGACGCCGATGACGCCAAAACCCGTCTCCTCTCCACACTCTCCGGTGGCGAGCGCGGTCGCGTGGGACTCGCTGCACAGCTCGTGGCCCCCGCCGATCTTCTGCTCCTCGACGAACCGACCAACCACCTCGATCTCGAGACCACGCTCTGGCTGCAGGACTATTTGCGCGATCTCAATGAGACCGTGATGGTCATCAGCCACGACCGCGCCTTCCTCGACGAAGTGGCCGACCACGTCATCCACCTCGAGAGCGGCACCGGCGTCACCTATCGCGGCGGCTACTCGGCGTTCGTACAGCAGCGCGCCGAACGCCGCCTCGCACAGGAGCGGCAGGCCGATCAGCAGCGGAAGATGGTCAACAAGGAAGAGGACTACATCCGCCGCAACCTTGCCGGGCAAAACAGCTCGCAGGCCAAGGGACGCCGCAAACGCCTCGCGCGTTTACCGCGCCTGACGCCGCCACCAGGCGAAGACGGCGCGATGACGCTACGGCTCGAAATCCATGAGCGCGGCGGCGACCGCGCGCTCATCGCGGACCACCTCACCGTTGGCGTGGAGGGACGCACCCTCGTGCTCGACTTCACCGCCACCGCGAATCGCGGCGATGTCATTGCCCTCGTGGGTCCCAACGGCGCTGGAAAATCCACGCTCATCAAAACACTCCTCGGCGAACGCGAACCACAGGGCGGCGAAGCCAAACTGGGCGGCTCCGTCACCGCCGCGTATTTCCGTCAGGATCTCGATCAGCTCCCGCTCGATCGCTCGCTCTATGACGTCATCGGCGACCTCCGCCCGCTCTGGACGCGCGGCGCCATTCAGAACCACCTCGGCGCCTTCACTTTCTCCGGCGAAGAAGTGTTTCGCTCCACGCGCACACTCTCCGGCGGCGAACGGGCACGACTCGCGCTGGCGGTGATCGTCCTGCAGCGCGCCAACCTGATCGTGCTCGACGAACCCACCAACCACCTCGACGTCGAGTCAATCGAAGCCATCGAAGACGCGATCGACGAATACGACGGCACGGTGTTGCTCGTGAGCCACGACCGCGCGCTGCTTCGCGAACTGGCCACGCGCGTCTGGGCGTTCGATGGGGAACGCCTCGCGGACTTTGGCGGCCCGTTCGTTGAATGGGAACGGATACAAAAAGATGCCGCCCTCGCGGAGCGCGCGGCCGCCGCACTCGCGAGCGACTCTCGCAAGGAACAGGAAAAGGCACGCGCAAAAAGGAATGCGTCGTCGCAGGCCGTGGAGCACGCCACGCGGCGCACCAATCAAAAGGCGGTCGCGCTCGCTGAAAAAGAGGTGCAACGCTTTGAGCTGACGGTTAACAACCTGCGCGACGCGCTCGCTGACCCCGCGCTCTATGATGGATCGTCTACGAATGCCAAACGCGCCGGACAGCTCGACCGCGAGCTCACCGACGCGCTCAAAACACTCGACAAGGCCTTGGCCCGCTGGGCCGACCTCGCGGGCGACTAACGCCCCCGCCGCGATCAATCGCGGCGGAGCGGCTCCAACATCATCACGTAACTCGCGAGCGCCACGCCCATCGAGGTGAGCGCCCACGTGCGGTGCGCCGATTGCTTGCTGTAATCGAACCGCGCCTGCGAGCCGAGGTTGCCCGCGACGGCAAACCCAGCATCGGACGCGAGCATGAGCGCCGCGTGAATCGTCCGCCAGGTGCGCCCTTTTTCATTGCCGCGCGTCTCCCACCAGTTCATCGCCCCCGTCACCGAGTTCGCGGCAAAGAGCGCACCGAGCGCGTACCCGAGTGGGCGATGGGCGTTGGTGGCCCACTGCGGCCGCACTTTTCCACTCCGGTCGGCGTCCCAGATGGCGGTGCCCGCGAGATACTGCGCGGCAAAGAGCGGCACCGTCGCATAGCTCGCAAACTTGTGAATCTGGAGCCGCGTCTCGTACCCCTCGGAGATTTCCACCGCTTTGGCGCGGGGGCGCACGGTATCCGCTGGCGATAGCGCGAAGCCTAGGCTGAGCCCGTCCACGGCGCGCTCCTCACGGGTCGTCATACCAATCCCGACCGGAACGTCGCGCGGTCCGATCGCCGACGCACGATCCACGGTATCGGCGGGGCTCAGCAGCAACGCACCTGCGATGACGAGGGTAAACATCGGCGGTTCTCCGGAGGGAAGTGGGGGCGCGGGGCACGAAACAGTACCCCGGCGACACCGGAAAGTTTACACGTCAACCATTTCTATCTCAAGTCTCGCTATCGGCGAACCCTGGCTATTCGGCGTCCGTCCGCAGCTTGCGATACGCGGCAATCGCCTGTCGCACGGCGAGCACGGCCGAGGCGGCGAACTCGAACTCCAAATGGAGTTCGCCCATCCGCTCCGGGTTGTGCCGGCTCAGGTGTAGCGCCGCCGCATCGCCGGACTGCGCCCGCCGCTGATACTCGCGACTGGCATGCCACAACGTGTTGGCCACGTGCCACAGGGTCTCGTCGCAGGCGCCGCGGCCTTCGGACGCCGCCGCCTCATACTCCTTGAGCCGCCCCGTCAGATGTGCCGCGCTCAGCTCGCACAGCATGGCCGCATCGCGCAACTCGTCATCGGCGCAGTGCTTCTCGAGGAGCCGCGACACGCGCTCGTGCTGACGGCACGCTTCGAGTGCGGCGCGCAACAGTGCGTCGGCGGAGGCGAGCAGCGCAACAGTGCTTCCGCTCGGGGGGGTCTGCACCTGCTTGGACGGCGTCATAGGTGACCGGGTAGAGATATTCGAACAATGTGTGAGGCGGCACGCCCCGACAAGGGCAACCCGGCAGACGGTGCGGCGGTGGGTACGGCGGGCCGCACGGAGGGCCGTACCGCGGGCCGTACTGCGGGCCGTACGGCGGGCCGTACGGCGGGAACCGGCGCATCGTCAGCCACAAACGCCAGCGCGTCGCCACGCGGACTCATGGCCAGCCGCGAAATATTTTTTACGCCGTACGGTGCGAGATCAGCCGCCACCTGCCACGCGCCGTCGGCCCACACATAGAGCGTGGTCCCGGCCGCCGTCAGAAGCATCCCGCCCCGCGAATACACGTGGTAGCCGTCCTCGGCGCCTTTCGGTGGATGCATCAATCGTCGCGTCGTGTTCGTGCGGAGATCGAGTTCCGAAATCCAACTCGCGCTGTCCTTCACCATCTGTAAGAATGTCACGGCATCGCGCCCGGGAACTTTGGCCAGTGCGCGGCCAATATCCCGCGCCACAACCTGCGCCGAACCGGTGCGATCATCCGCCACCTGCAGCGTCGCCGGCGGAGCGGCGGGCGCACCCAATGCCCCACCCAGCACAAAGAGCACCAGCTGATGGGCCGACGTCCACACGTGGTAGCCCACCGGCTTGATGTCGGTGAGCACCAGCGACGGCGCGCCTCGGCCACTGAGCGGAAACTTCCAGAGCCGCTGCGTCGAATCGGCTTCCACGCGCACCACCGAAAAGAACTGCCCATCTGGTGTGACGAGCGGCGAATACTCGCTTTCCGCAGTGCGGGTCACCCGCTCGGGGACGCCATCCGGCAGTGTGATGCGCCAGCTGTCGGCCTGCGCGTCCTCGCCAATCACCGTGTACAACACCGCACGGCCGTCCGGCGTGAACGACGGCTGATTATCATATCCCGTGCGATGGGTAAGGTTGCGCGGCGTGCCCACGCGGAGCACCGGCGCCGACTCGACAATCGGCACCACCCACACATCCGTTGACGGGCGCCCGCCTTGCGCGGAGAACGCCCCAGCCGCCACACACCACACCACGCCGATCACGCTTTCGCTCCTTCGAGTGCACCAAGCCGGCGATCAATCGCGTCGAGCCGTTGCAAAAGCTCCAGATGAAAACGCTCGGGCTCCGTGGGCTCCTTCATCGAAAAACTCAACGCACCGCTCACTTCGAGCCGAGCGCTCTCCACGTCGCGCATGTGCTCAATCCCCTGCTTGCGCGCCGCCGCTTCCAATTCTTCACGCGTTATGAGATTGTGCCGCAACGAGGCACGCAGCACCTTGCCTTCGCGCACCAGTTCTTCCGAGCGCCCTTCGATCAGCCGCCGAAACCGCGGGTTGCGGTAGGACAGACGCACGAGCGCCTCGTTCACCAAGAACAGCACCGCCGCTCCAGCCAATCCACCGATCAGCGAATTGTCATTGCCAATAATCGCGTTCTGCACCGTGTTCGAGAGCAGCAAGAGCACAATAAAATCCAACGGATTGAGCTGCCCGAGCTCCCGCTTGCCGAACAACCGCAAGCCCGCGACGAGAAACGCATACACCAGCACGGTACGCGCGGCCTTCTCGCCAAAGGGAATGCCGAACGTCATCATGTCTTGCCAGATCGCGCTCATCAAAACTCCGGGTGTCAGGTTGCGGCGAGCACAACGCCGCGGCAATCGCCAAACCCAATGCGCGTCGCTCCGTCGCGTTCGCACCAGCCGCGTATGATCACTTCGTCACCATCCTGCAGAAACGCCCGCGTCTCACCCTCAGGGAGCGCCACCGGCTCTGCGCCGCGGCGCGTCAGCTCGAGCAAGCACCCGCGTGCCTCCGCTTCTGCTCCAGACACCGTACCGCTTCCGAGCAAATCACCCGCGCGCATCGTGCAGCCATTGCTCGCGTGATGCGTCAACAGTTGCGCCATCGTCCAGTACATCGACTGAAAATTCCCGTGCGACAACCGCACCGCCGGCGCTTCGCGCGCGCGCATCGCCGCGGTACGCAACCACACTTCGAGCGTGATGTCATAGCCACCACTGGCCTGATCCGCGGCGTCGTGCAAATAGGGCAAGGGTGCGGGATCTCCCTCGGGACGCGCAAAGGCCGGCGTCCGGAACGGCGCCAAGGCGTCGGCCGTCACGACCCACGGCGACACCGTCGTCGCAAAACTCTTGGAGAGAAAAGGACCGAGCGGCTGATATTCCCAACTCTGGATATCGCGCGCCGACCAATCATTGAGCAAACTCAACCCAAACACTCGTTCATTCGCCTGCGCAATCGGAATCGTCTCGCCAGGCGCCGACATCCCTCCCACCCACGCGGCGACCTCGAGTTCGTAATCCATTGCCACCGACGGCCCAAACACCGGCGGTTGCTGTTCGTCTGGACGCCGCTGCCCGCGCGGACGGCGCACCGGCGTTCCCGTGCTCACTACCGTGGAAGCGCGCCCGTGATATCCAATCGGCACCCACTTGTAGTTGGGCAGCAACGGATTGTCGGGACGGAACAGTGCGCCGACATTCGTGGCGTGAAACACCGACGCGTAAAAGTCCGTGTAATCGCCGATCTCCGCGGGCACACACATGCCAATGCCATCCATGCGCACCAGCAGCGCGTCACGCATCCCGGCCGCCGTGCGGCCATCGGCCGTATCGGCGCGCAGCAAACGACTCGCCACACGGCGCACCGCGCGCGCATCATCGCGGCCGAGCGCCATCAGCGCATTCAGCGACCACGACTGCAGCGCATCACGTACGGGCGGACTCAGCGAATCAAAGAGCCCAGCGCGCGTCGCCGACAAACAGTCGAGCACATGCGCGCCAATCGCAATTCCCACGCGCGGCCGTTCTTCAAAGTCGTGGCGAAACACGCCAAACGGTAGATTCTGAATCGGAAAATCGGTGCCGAGCACATTGGCGTCTTCCACCCACGAGCGGAGCGACGGATCGAGCGTTTCGTCGAGTGCGGTCACAGCAGTCCCAGAGTCATAAGGTCGTCTACCGGCTCGGCAAAGGAGCACGAGCCAAACGAGGTGGCAAAACTCGCGCGCGCCGCGCCGACATCGGCACTCGATGCACGCCACGTACGCCAATGCAGTGCGCCATCGGTGAACTGCAGCGCCGCCGCCGCGCGTTCGTCGAGAATCGCGGCAATCTCCGCATCCGTCGCACCGCTCCGCGCAAAAACCGCAGCGGCAAACACATTCAAAAATCCGAACATCGTGCCGTAATCACTGTTTTCGTCGTACGTCAGGCGATACTCGCCGCGCATCGGATGATGGAGCCCAGCCGTGGCCTTGAACGGCACCTGGGCTCGTGCGCATGCGCCAATGAAGCGCGCCACCTGTTCCACCGAGGGTATCGCACCAGCCACGATGCCGCCGGTACGCGCCTTGGCCGACAGCCCACACCTCGCCAACGCTGCGAGAAAGGGCGCAGGATCGGCGTCGAGCGGAAACTCCACAAAGGTGGTGCGGCCAGCACCGAGCGTGGCCGCGGCGGACACGGCATCCGCTGTCGTCGCCTTGGTTTCGATCGTCTCAATCACCGCACGACCCGCATGCTCCGCGTCGAAGGAATCGAGACGCGCCGTATCCCCAGGCTCCGCGAGTACCGACAACCGCCACGGATCACCCGGCGCGAGGAGCGGTGCCGCAGCCTCCGCGAACTCCTGCAACCGTTGCGCCGGCACCACAAACCGCCCGAGCATCGAGGCGCGCGGACCACTCCGGTACATGCCATACGCACGCACGGCGTCCGACATCGTCAACGACGTCGGCGGAAACAAGCCGGCGTAATCCACGAGCCCCGCGAGCAACACGTCGAGCGAGTCTGTCATAAAGAAGACCGCCGCATCACATGCTCGGCCGCGGATTGAGATACGCGCCCAGCCATTTGTGCATCTCGCCCCACCAGAGCTGCGAGTTCTGCGGCTTCGAGATCCAATGCCCTTCGTCCGGAAACACCAACAACCGGCTCGGCACATTCTGACGCTGCAAGGCCGTAAACAGCGAGAGCCCCTCGGTGTACGGTACCCGATAATCCTGTTCGCCGTGAATGACGAGCGTGGGTGTTTTGAAATTCTTGGCAAAGAGATGCGGACTGAACTTGCGATACTGCGCCGCCATGGCGTTGGAGTTCCACCACGGACCGCTGAACTCATTGTCCACAAACCACTGCTCTTCGGTCGCACCCGCCATCGACTCAAGATTGAACACGCCGGCGTGGCTCACGAGCGCCTTGAAGCGATTCGTGTGGCCCGCAATCCAGTTCACCATGTAGCCGCCGTACGAACCACCGGCCGCCGCCATATGCGTAGAGTCCATCCACGAATTCTGCTTGAGTGCCGCGTCCACACCCTTCATGAGGTCGTCATACGTCTTGCCACCCCAGTCGCGCGACACGGCGTCCACAAATTTCTGCCCGTAGCCGGTGGAGCCGTGCGGATTGAGAATCACCAAACCGTAGCCACCAGACGCGAACATTTGCGGCGCCCAACGGGAACCCCACGAGTCGAGCCACGCGCCCTGCGGGCCGCCATGAATGAGCAGCAACACGGGGAACTTCTTTCCTGCCTGCCACTGCGGCGGCTTCACCACAAACCCAAAGACACTGTCGCCCGCCGCGCCCACGTAGCCAAAATCTTCCGCGGGATGCAACGTGAGCGTCGCCACGAGCGCGTCGTTCTCGTGCGTCAGCGCGTGCGCCTGCTGCACCGCACCACTCGCGCCAAGCGTCCCCGCCCACACTTCGGCGGGCCGTTCCGTGGCATCGCGCAACCACACCATCGTGCGCCCATCGTCGGAGAGCGACGCCGCGGTGTTGTTGTGCTCGCCCATAATCACTGAGGGCGTCGTCGCCTTGCCTGCACCGTCGAGCATCACACGGAAAAACTTGTCGCGTCCGCGGTCACCGGCGCCCACGATCACCGTGCGCCCATCGCCACTCACCACATACGATTCGGCCCAGCGGTCCCACATCGGCAGCAACTCGCGCGCGGACTTGGCCGCGCGATCATACGCCATCAAACGCCATTTATCGCTCTCGTTGCCGACCTTCGCCTGCGACGCGTAGAAAATCCATTTGCCATCCGCAGAATAGAGCGGGTTCTGGTCGGCGCCCTTATTCCCTGCCGTGATCGGCTGCGCGGCGCCACCAGTCGAGGGCACCGTGTACACGTTGGCGTCGGTCGTCCACGCGTCGGCGCGCCCCTGCGCCTTTGCGGTGAACGCCACTTCCCGCCCGTCAGGGGAGAATGCATAGCCCTCGCTCCCGCCAAATGGGCCAGGCGGCACGTCAAAGCGCGCGCCCGGGACGAGGTCGCGCAACTCGCTGCCATCCGGCTTCACCACAAAGAGATGTTGCCGCGTGCCGTCGTCGTATGCGTTCCAGTGACGGAACATCAGCTGGTCGGCGATGTGCGCTTTGACTTTACTGTCGCTCGCCGCCTTCGATTTTGCGGCACTGCACGCATCGTCGCTGCAGTCAGGGTACACGCCGCTCGTGAACGCAATACGATCGCCCGCGCGCGACCACACCGGCCCGCTCGCCCCACCAGAAAGCGTGGTGAGCGCACGCGCATGCGTGCCATCCGCGTCGGCAATCCAGAGTTGTCCGCCACTCGTAAACGCCACCTGCCGCCCATTGGGCGACCAGCGTGCCTCGCCGGCCACCGTGTTGTCGTTTGGCCAAGCGCGCGGCGCGCCACCACTCAGCGCCAGAATGAACGTTCGAGTGCTGCGCCGATTGGCGGCCACGTCGGTGGTGCGCACGGCGTACAGCAGTTGCCGGCCATCGGGCGCCAGTTGCGGATCGGACACGCCGCGCATGGCGGAGAAATCGTCAAACGTGATGGGGCGCGTCTGCTGCGCGCCAAGCGAAGTGGCCGCCAGCGCGAGGACTGCGGCACGACGAGCGAATGCGAACATCACACGAACCTCCGTTGGAGTCGCTCGCGCCTACAGCAAAGGCACGAGAGCGGGATGACGCTCGCGCAATACGTCCGCCGCGCGAGTATCGCCCGACATCAACCGGAAATCGGAGAACTCGAATCCGGGTGTTACCGTGCAGCCAACCAGCGTGTATGCCCCCGTGCTGCGCGCCGCTTGCCAGATCCCAGCGGGTACCACGCGCGTCGGCTCGGCCTTGGGTGACCCCACAGGCCCGAGGACGTCGCAGCGCGTCCGTTCACCGGTGGCGTCTAACAGCACGAGTTCGAGCGGCGCGCCTTCGTAGAAATGCCAGATCTCGTCTGACGCGACGCGATGCCACCGACTGAACTCCCCAGCACGGAGCAAAAAGTAAATGCTCGTCGAGGCCCAGCGTTCGGAACGTCCATCATCCGTGCGCACCATGCGGCGCGAGCGAAAGACTTCGCGAAAGTGCCCCCCTTCGGGGTGCGGCTGCAACTGCAAATCGCGCACGAGCGTATCGGCGCGGGAAGCGGACGGATCTGTCACGTCGTTCATCCGGTGGGTGGCTGTGTGATAATCTGCGATGCGCGCCATGTCATCGACCAGTGCGCGGTGGCGCCTGGCTCTACCCACGACGCCGAATCCCAACTGCCAATCGCCTCGCTCAGCGAATCCGGCGCGCCGAGACATGGCTCAATGCCGATATTGGCGTACGGACGCGGGGCCCGCTGCCAAAAGCGCCAGCCGCGCGAGCGCGCGAACGGGGTCCATCCTTCACGATTGATCCATAAACCCACATACGGGATTTCACGCCCGTCCACTAATAACTCGAGACGCGCCTCCCCCTCAATCAACGCCAGCACACAGGGGCGCTTGGGCAACGACACAAACACTTTGCACGCGTACGGTTCCTTGAGCGCCGTCCACGGTCGCGACACATCCGCCGTCGCCGCACCCACGCGTAGCCGTGGCCATTGATGCTCCGCACCAACACCGCCAAAGTCCGCGCCCATTTGCGACCAGACCCGTGTGCGCGCGCCCTCGGGAAGCTCGATGCGCGTGTGCGGTGTGAGCGGAAAGAGTGGATGCGCCGCCCACATGAACGGCAACTTATTGGCGCCTTCGTTGCGGAGCTCGTAGGCAAAGTGCACCTCGCCCGACGGCAACATCCGCAGGGTACGAGCAAAATTCCACGGCCACGCATCGCCGCGCCAGACACACGTGGCCGCGTGTCCGGCGGCCTCTGTGCGAATCGTCAGCTCGGGCGCGCGATTCCACAGCGCGCCGTGATCGGCCAATACCAAGCTCCCACCACCCCGCACATGCGTCGGCATCACGCCCGCGGCAATCGTGGGAAAACATTCATCCATACCGCCACTGTCACCCGCGGTCGCATACGGCGCGCCAGCCGGTGATTCACCAAACGGCAGTTCCGGATTATGCCAGAGCCACTGACGACCGCCGAGTGTCAGCTCGCGAATCTTGCCGCCGAGCGCGGGCAGGAGCACCGCGCTGGACGCGCCGCCGTGCAATGCCGCAAATCCCGGCGGCGCCGTCACACGAGCCCAGCGGGATCGATGCCGCGCGTCAGAAACACTCGCGCCACCGCTTCGCCAATCTTGTTATTCGGCGTGCTCGCCCCCGCCGTCAGCCCCACCCGCAACGGCGCGTCACCGGCCAGCCACCCAGCGGTCTCCGCTTCGTCGGTCGTCGCGCCACCCACCGACGCCGCGTGACGAATCGTGCCGGCGGCCACGTCAATGCACGCGGCATCCGCAATGTGGTACGTGCGCACCCGCTCAGCGCACAGCGCCGCCAACGAGATTGTGTTGCTGGAGTTGTAGCCACCAATCACCAGCATCACGTCGAGCGGCTCCTCCAACAACGCATTCACCGCGTCCTGGCGGTCTTGCGTGGCACTGCAGATGGTGTCGAACGTGCGAAAGTGCGACGCACGGTGCGACGCACCAAAGTGGCGCGCCATCGCCTGCCCGACTTCCTCACCAATCGCCAGCGATTCGCGCGCGAGCATCGTCGTCTGATTCGCCACGCCAATGCGCTGTAAATGCACGTCGGGGTCAAAGCCGGCGCTCGCCTGTTTGCGATACTTGTCGAGGAATGCCTCGCGTGTCATGCCGCGCTGTTCGATATACGCGCACGCGTCGTGCGCCTGCTCCATGTTGCGCACCACGAGGTAGGCACCGCCTTCGTATTTGAGCACCTGCGAGGCCGTGGCCCGCGTTTCTTCGTGGTAGTACTTGCCGTGAATCAACGACGTAAATCCGTCGCGCGCGTAGCTCTCCACGCGCTTCCAGACATTGAGCACCGACCCGCACGTGGTATCCACCATCACACACCCGAGCGCACGCAGCGTTTCAAAATCGGAAATCGTGACGCCGAACGCGGGGAGAATCACCACGTCCTCCGGTCGTACGCCGGAATAGTCAAACCCGTCGGCGCCCGCTTGCAGAAAGACGATCCCCATCTGCTGCAGCTTAGCGTTGACGTGCGGATTGTGAATGATCTCGCCGGCCAGATAAATCAGGCGATCCGGAAACTTCGCCCGCGTCTGGTACGCGTATTCCACCGCCCGCTCCACGCCGTAGCAGAAGCCGAACTCACGCGCGAGTCGCACCGTCACGGAGCCGGACTGGAGCGTGTAGTCCCGTGCCTGCAGCAGGTCCACCAACTGGCCGGTGTAATCGGCCGAGAGGGTGCCCTCAACATCAGACTTGAGGCCAAAGCCTTTGCGGAAGTACGTCACGGGGTCGCTCACGTCAGAAAACTAAGCGTTGAAGGCCACTGCCGGAGGTCACTCCGCACGCAGGTACGGTCGCATCATCGTCTTGACCTCTTCGGGCAGCGCTCGCGTGGTGACGCTCTCCTTGTCCACGTTCACCACCGTCAGCGAACCGCTCGCCCGATGCAGCCGGTCGCTCGCCCGGTACACCTCAAAGGCGTACGTGATGGAGCTCACCCCGATTTTCGCAAAACAGGAGACAATCACCACTTCCTCGTCGATCTGCGCCGGCGAGTGGAACTCCATGTGGAGCGCCTTTCGAGGAATCCACACGCTCCGGCGGATCCGCAGCTCGTGGTAGGGCAGTCCGCAGGCCCGAAGGAGCTCCTCTTCCCCGATCTGAAAGAGGCGAATATAGGCACCATAATGGACAATCCCCATCGGATCGGAGTCTGTCCAGCGGATGCGGTCGCGAATCTCGAGGACGCGGTGCTCAGAGGGAGATAGAGGCTGGTTCACAGGGGGACTGGGTGATATGACGCAGTGGCGGTCAGGGAAACCCGCGCGACGGAGGAGCAGGTTATCCGACGCGCGGTGAGTGGGTTCGTCACTAATCTAACGGTGTCGCCCTCGGTCACCGAAATCAGGTGCCTTCTGGCGATGACCATTTGCCCGGGAGGGACAAATGTACAGTGAGATTCTGGTCCCACTCGACGGCTCGCCACTGGCCGATGCCGCCATCGCTCACGCCGCAGAGATCGCCAGCCGCCTGCACGGCGGCCTGCACCTCGTTCGCGTGTTCACGCCGATGTCCACGCTCGGCGCGCCACCCGAAGCCGCCGCGTTGATTCCTGACCCCGCGTGGAACGAGCGAATGCAGACTGACGCGCAGCTGTGGCTCGAGCGCAAGGCCGAAGCCGTCCGCGGGGTCACGGGGCTCGCCGTCACGCACGAGTTGCGCGTGGGCGGAGCCGTTGATGAAATCGTCGCGGCGGCCGCTGAGCGCCACGCCACCGCCATTGTCTGCTCCACGCACGGTCTCGGAGGCTGGGCCATGCGGTGGCTGGGTAGCGTAGCCGATGGCGTCATTCGCCACGCTTCCTGCCCGGTGCTCGCCATGTCCGAGGACGCCGTGGTGCGCCCCAGCTCGATTGACCGCGTCCTGCTGCTCCACGACGGCTCCGACATCTCCGACGCCATGGTCCCAAACGCCGGCTGGCTGGCGCGCGCTTTTGGTGCGACGGTCGAAGTGCTACGCATCGTCTCGCCGCCCTGGGTGGGCGACTCCATGACCGCACTCAATGCCGGCGAAGCCGATGCGTTCGATATCGACGCCGTCGCCGACGAAGCCAAACATGAAGTGGAACGCGTGGCGCAACGTCTGCGCGGCGAAGGCGTGACCGCCACGTCGACCGTGACGGTGCACCTCAGCCCGGCGCGCGCGATCCTCGACCATATCCAGCATACCGATCCCGACGTGGTGGCACTCGCCACCTACGGCCGTGGACTCTCGCGTGTATTTCTCGGAAGCGTCGCCGACAAAGTGCTACGCTCCGGCTCGCGCCCCGCGCTCTGCTACCGCCCCACTCGCGTGGACGGTGACCGCACGGTGCACGAGGGAATGCTCATGGCCAGTACATCGGCGTGAGAAACGGGGCGAGCGCGTAAGTGACGAGAATCTCGTACGCCCTTTGGCGGTCCACGAGGCCGTCGGTGAGGATCCCGACGGCGCCGGCGCCGTGCTTTGTGTTGTGCTGCTGCACCAACGCGTCCATTGCGTGGCCGAGCTCCATGCCTGCGCGAATGCTGCGCGCCACCGATTCGGGGAGCGGCATCGCCAGCGACCCGCCGGTGCCGCTCCGCCCCTCGCGATCGACCACCACCGCCCACGCGCACGTGCGCATTCCGGTGGCTGTTTCCACACAGCCGCCCTCGATCCCGACGCCGATATCGGCGTCCAGTGCCGCACGCGCGGCAACGGCGCGGGTGCTCGCGCCGCGAATCGTTTCGTCGTCACCAAATGGTTGGTCTGCGACGTTCGACGCCACCGCCACCGGCAAGATGGTGGCGTGGGGCGCCAGCGGCGCGAGCACTGCCCGCACCGCCGCGAGCTTCACGGGATTCGTTGAGCCCACGGCAATCGTTCGAATTGTCTCTAGTGCCATTTCGGAAGTCTACGCATCCCCCGCTTTGGCTCATACCCCTGCGTGGGTTGCAGCCTGTGTTCTCAACGCCTAACCTGAATCCACCTATGCCGTCCGCAGAGATCCCGGTTTCCACCGAAAGTACCCCCATGCCGGATGCCTTCGTGTTCGTCGGCGAACGGCTCTGGCTCGACTTCGTCAACAGTGACGACGCCGCGCGCAATCGCAAAGGCGCCCGCCTCGACGCGCTCGACAACTTCGACACCTTCGTGCAGTGGCTCGGCACCGCCCGCATCCTCGATGCTGAACGTGCCTCGTCCATGCTCCGTCGCGCCCTGCAGCAGCCCACCGGTGCCTCGGCGGCGCTGCACGAGGCTCGCCGCATCCGCAACGTCCTCCGCGCCCTTGCTGAACGCGGGGGCGCGCCCGCTGATCGCGCCACCCAAGTGGCCATCGGCGAGATCAACCGCATCCTCGGACGTAGCGCTGGCACGCGCCGCGTTGAACCGCGCTCCGATGGCGGCTTTACTCGCAACTTCGTCACGGTGGGCGACGTCTTTGCCGGATTGCTCATCCCGATCATCGAGTCGGCCGCCGATGCCCTCGTGACCGGCGAACTCACCCGCGTGCGCCGCTGCGCCGACTCTCGCTGCAGCCGCGTCTTCTTCGACGGCAGCCGCAACGGCAAGCGTCGGTGGTGCGAAATGGCCACCTGCGGCAATCGCGCCAAAGCCGCGCGTCACCGTCGCAAGGTGAAGCTCAACGTCAACGGCTGAGTTTCTCGCCGGGCGATAGCCGAAAGGGGGACGACGGAAAAACCGTCGTCCCCCTTTCGGCGTTCTGATGGTATCGACGCGCGACTATGCCGCGCCCATCACCGCAAACGCCGCTTCTTCTTCGCTCAGGTCGGCGTGCACGAACGCACCCGATATGCGCGGCTTGATATACCCCATCTCCACCGCATACTGCTCGAGTTCCTTCTGCAACAACCGCCGGCCACGGAAGAGGCGCGACTTCACCGTCCCCTCCGGCACATCGAGCTGCTGCGCAATCTCGGCGTAGCGCATCCCCTGCAGGTCGCTCATCACCACCGCGTCGCGATATTCATCCGGCAACTGCGCAATGGCGGTGGTGATTTCTTCGTCGAGAAACGAATCGTAGAAGGCGCCCTCTGGGTCGGCTTCACCCACCAGCTCATGCCCCGTCCACCCGTCTTCGTTTTCAACCGTCTGGACCTCACGGGCATCCACGCGACGCTTGCGGCTCACAAAAACGTGATAGAGAATCGTGAACAGCCACGCGCGGATGTTGGTGCCAAGTCGGTATTGCTCCCAACGCTGAAAGGCGCGGAGCATCGTGTCGCTGACGAGATCGTCGGCGTCGTCCGTGGCGCGCGTCAGCTTCAGTGCAAAGCTGCGCAGCGCGTCGAGGTGCACAATCGCTTCCGCGTCAAAACGTGCGCGCCGCGGGTCAATCGCCGCGCCTCCGGGGGAAATGGAGCCAATCATCCAACCACCTTGCGTCTGTGTTGAGAGGCGATGAACCGTTTGAGATCGAGCGCGATTCCGTGAATGACGGAGACATCGCGCTTCATCCGTGCGATCTGTGTAGCACCTTCCAGCGTCGCCACAATGAACCGCGCCAGCCGCTGCGGTTCGGCATCGTCGGTGAGCTGATCACGAGCGGACTCGAGCAGTTCCTGGATTTGCTCAATCCACCCGCGGAACGACAGCGCGATGCGCAGCCGAAACCCTTCGTCACGCTCCGCCATTTCGGCGCCCAACATGCCGAACGGCGACCCGCACTTGCTCCCACTCTCCACCTGGAGCGCGACCACAGAGTCAATGAAGAGATTCAGTCGCTCAAGGGCATCAATCGAAGGCTCGCGCAGAATCGCCGCGCCCTTCTCCGCCATGAGGTCGAACTGACGACCAATGACTTCCAATCCAAGTTCTTCCTTGGATTTGAAGTAGTGATAGAAGTGGCTCTTGCCACTGAGGCCAGCCGCGTCGATGACTTCATCAACGGACGTTTGTGCAAAGCCCTTGTCATTGAAGAGCGTCGCGGCGGCATCGAGAATCTGCAGGCGTCTTGGGTTCACGATCTAATAATATAGGACTGTAAAGTCCTAAAAGCAACACTTTTTGTCGGGATTAGCCATAAACTGTTGTATGGCAACAGGTTACGTAATGTATATTCTTTTTACCAAAAATGCACGAAGGACGAATCCCTCGTGCTTTCAGAGTGTCGGTACAAACGCATCTCTAGCGCCAATGACCGCACGCGTGCTCCGGTATCACACCGCGCAGCGCTGCACCGCCGCTCGGAGCGATGTCAGCGGATCGCGCTTCGGCACAAACTCATGCGCCAAGAACCCGGCGTACCCCGTGTCCACGATCGCCTGCGCAATCCGCCGGTAGTTCAGCTCCTGCGACTCATCAATCTCATTGCGGCCAGGCACGCCGCCGGTGTGATAGTGCCCAATGAACGGCGCGTAGTTGCGGATCGTGCGCACCACATCGCCCTCCATGATCTGCATGTGATAGATGTCATAGAGCAGCTTTAGGCGCGAGGAGCCCACCCCCTTCACCACCTCCGCGCCCCACGCGGTGTGATCGCACTGGTAGTCGCGGTGGTCCACTTTGCTGTTGAGCAACTCCAGACAGAGCGTCACGCCGTGCTTTTCCGCAGTCGGCGCGAGCCGCTTGAGCCCGGCAATGCAGTTCGCGAGCCCTTCACCATCGCCGAGTCCCTGCCGATTGCCGCTGAACACCACGACATTCGGCACGCCGGCAGCCGCCGCCAGCGGAATCATGGCCTCACCATCGGCCACGAGCTTGTCGTGCTGGTCGGGTCGGTTGAATCCGCGCGGAATAGTCCCGAATCCGTTCGACATAGCGCAGACGAGTCCGTGCTTCTTGGGTACCTCGTACTCCGCCGGATCGAGCAAGTCGATGGCCGCAAGGCCAATGTCTTTGGCGGCCACACAGAGTTGGTCGAGCGTGAGTGTGTCGTAGCACCAGCGGGAGACACTTTGTTTGAGCCCGACGCTGGTGCCGCGCGCTTGAACCGTGGGCGAGCGCTCGAGCGTCTCATGTTCGCCGTCGTTAACGGTTAACGGTTCACGGTTAACCGTTAACTGCCTACTCGCTGTTGCCGTTATCCCAGCGCCGAGCACCCCAAGCATCTCTCTCCGTTTCACAGCTCCCTCCGCTTCATCATCCCCACCGCCCGAGCCGCCGCGCGCGCCGTGAGCGCCATGTACGTGATACTCGGATTCTGGCACGCCGAACTCGCCATGCACGCGCCGTCTGTCACAAAGAGCCCCTTCACATCCCAGCTCTGATTCCAACGGTCCAGCACGCCTTCGGTGGCGGTCTTACTCATACGCGCGCCGCCCATCTCGTGAATGCAATGTCCGGGCGGATTGTTTGAGCCGTGCTGCCGCACATCCTCGCAGCCGGCGGCCGTCAACATCTCGGCGGCGGCGATGCTCATATCCTTGTCCATCGCCTTTTCATTTTCGCGCCACCGCACATCAATCCGCGCGGCCGGCACTCCCCACTTGTCCTTCACCACGGGGTCGAGCGTCACCGTGTTGGCTTCGTGCGGGAGTGTCTCGCCCCAGCCACTCATGCCGAGCGACCAGGGGCCGAGCCCGTCAATCAGCGATTGTTTGAACGCCGCGCCGTAGCCCGCCATCGACGCGCCACGCCCCCACTCGCCTCGGCTGGAGCCGCCCTGCATGCCATAGCCGCGCACAAAGTCGGCGTGTGTGTTCTTCACGTTGCGAAACCGTGGAAAATAAATCCCGTTCGGACGATGCCCAATGGTGCGCTTGTCGAGAAAGCCAGGCATCCGGCCGTTGGCGCCGGCGCCGTAATGGTGATCCATCACGTACTTGCCCAGCGTGTTGGAGGAGTTGCCGAGCCCGTCGGGAAACCGTTCGCTCTTTGAGTTGAGGAGCAGGCGCACCGATTCAATCGCCGAGGCGCACAAGAACACGACCTTCGCGTGGAACTCCAGCGATTGCATGGTGCGCCCATCGATAATGCGTACGCCCTTGGCGCGCCCCTTCTTTTCATCGAACAGCACTTCGACCACTACGCTGTTCGGGCGGAGCGTGAGATTCCCCGTTTTTTTCGCGGCGGGGAGAGTGGAGCCAAGGGAGTTGAAATACGAGTGCGTAATGCACCCACGCTCGCACGGGCCACAGTAGTGACAGGCTGCGCGGCCGTTGTGATTCTTGGTGAGAATCGCGGCTCGGCCAATGGTCAGTACGCGCTCGCCGCCAAATGACGCGAGAATCTTTTCGCGCGCGTGTTGCTCCACCACGGTGAGCGCCATCGGCGGAAGAAACTCGCCGTCGGGAAGCTGTGAGAGCCCTTCGTGCGCGCCGGTGACGCCAATGAAGCGTTCTACATGCGAGTACCAGGGCGCGAGGTCGGCGTAGCGAATGGGCCAGTCGTTGCCGTGGCCATCTTTGGCGTTGGCTTCAAAATCTTGCGCGCTCCAGCGATACACCTGCCGTCCCCACATGATCGAGCGCCCACCCACTTGGCGTCCGCGAAACCATTTGAAGGGCGCGTCCGCCGGATTCGTATAGGGGTTCTCGTTGTCGTTCACGAAAAACTTGTGCCCCACTTCATCACAGGCGTAGCAGTCCTTCTGCACCGGATGTGTTTTGGCGATGGCGTTACGGTCGCCATAGCCGCGGAAGGGCATCTGATACGGCTGCACATGCTCTACAAAATCTTTGAGGGGGTCCACCGGGCCACCGGCTTCGAGCACGAGCGTTTTGAGTCCGCGCTCACACAGCTCTTTGGCCGCCCAGCCGCCACTAATCCCCGAGCCAACAACAATGGCGTCGTACACTTTGCGCTCAGTCATGCTTCATCCCTCCCACGGCAGCCATCGGCGCTCCGCCGTCGAACTTCCCGGGCATGATGTTCACTTTGAGCACCTCTTTTTGCACACGCTCGCTCGTGAAATAGCCGTGGAGCACGAGTCCCTTGAGCCGCCACCAGGCGCGGCTCTCAGCGCTGCGCCGGTCGCCGCGCTCAAGTTGCTCCACGAGTTTGCCGAGTGTTTCGGCGCTGTCCGTAGCGCCGCCTGCGCTACCTGCGCCACCCGCGCCGCCGGCGGCGGCGACAGTGGTGCGTGCCGCGTCGATCGCAGCGAGACCGTCGGTGAACTGCCGGCGTTCATCGTCCGTGTAGTAGTCCGCCACAATCAGATCCACCCACGCGACCACGCCAACGTCGGTGGCACTCGGTGTGTCGGTGCGCGGAATCACGGTGTCGGCGAGGAGTCCGACGAGCGAGGCATCGCGCACCGATAAACTGCGCAGCGCACCACTCGGTGTTTGCGCCAGCCGCACCCAAGCGGCTTCCGCATTGCGCGGCACAACGGAGAGCACGGCAGCGGCGCCAAGCGCACGCAACAGGTCGCGGCGATCCACAAATCCTCGTGGGGTGAGGGTCGCGCCGAACGTACCGCGTGGAACACCGATCGTCCAGCGGATGTTACCGACCGCGCCGCTTCCCTTTCCCGGCGGGCGATCCAGGGCGCGTGCCCCCTTTCTTTGGCCCGCGCGGGCCGCCGTGTCCACCGTCACGCCCGCCCTCGCTCCCACCACGATCGCGGTCATCACGCGCGTGGCGACGATCTCCGCCCGGGCGGCCACCGCTGGGGCGTCGCGCATCGGCGCCCCACGGTTGCCCGGGGCTCCGACGCGATTCAAACGCCCGAGTGGTTTCGTCGTCGGTGAATGGACGAGCCAGCGCCTCGTGCATGTCGTCGAGCGTCGCGGCCTTCACACTCCCGCGCGCGCCACGCGTCACGGTAAAGCGTAACGGACGGTCGAGCGCCGTGATTTCCTCAGGCACGAGTCCGCGCGCCTGTTTCTCATGCAGCACCACGCGCACCACGCCAATATTTCCCTCGGGGGTTTCTTCCACCTCGTAGTGCAACGGCGACGCGCGACCTCGAATTTCCATCGCCCCGGGCAACTGGGCGAGTTCGTCGCGTACCGCACGCGGCACAAATTCGTCGGCATCCACCCGCAACGGCAATGCGCGGAACTCCTGCAACGATCGCACACCGGCGAGCTGACCAAGGTACCACGTGCTGAGTTCGGCCTGCCCAAGTTTGGCGGTGCGCCCGCCGGAACGACGCCACGCTTCGCGCACCTCGTTCACCGGCTGCTGATTGCGCACCACCGCCGCATGGCGCGCTTCACCGCGGGCCAGCGCGTCGGCCAGCACACGACGCGATTCCTCCTCGAGCCCGGCCGGAAAGTCGTGCACCGGCTCGCGCTCACGCGAGAGCTCAAAGCCGAAATACGTCACGCGCCGTTCGAGCGCGAGCGGCGCGTGTTTGTGCTTGCCATCAAACACCAGCGTCGGCGCGCCGGAGGTGGCGTACTTGCGAATAAGCCCGTTGGGGATGTTCGTCCCCTCAATGGCCGCACGCGGATTGCCGCGCGAGTCGGCGAAGTAGCGTAGCGTGCCGCACACCGCGCCCCAGCTCCCGGCCACGCTCGTCTTGGACACGCGCGCCTCGAGCCCTTCGGCCGTCAGCTCCTCGATCACCAAGTCGAACGGCTGAATCGAAGCCAGCAGCTCTACGAATTTGCGCTCGACAGCTTCCGTCACCATCGGCATCGTGTCCGGCAGCGGCAGCTTCACCGCGCGATACACGCTCGCCATCGCCAACGCCGCATCCTCAATCGACTTCACCAACACGCTGCGACGTTCGGCCCACCGTTCAATGCTTTCGTCAAACAAATGCCGCGCGAGTCCGTACACCTCGCCCACGTAGCCGCAGGTACGGAACGCTTCGGCATACAGATTGTACGCGGTGAGATGATCGCTCCCACGCACCTGCAGCCCCGAGAGATCGCGATCCTCGCGCGTCATCCGGTGCAGGCTCTCAATGCCGGCCATCACGCTCACATACGGCAACAACCCATCGTCGCAGTGCACCAACAACTCGGCCCACGGCCGATCCACGGGCATCGCTTCAACGGCCTTGCCGTAGCGTGAGAGGCGGCCGTTTTCGATAATGCCGCGCGTTTCGAGAAAGCCTACGGCCTTGCGATAGCTCAAACGATCGAGCGGCACCGGCAGATCGAGTTCGTCGGCGCGCACGCCGAGATCGGCGCAGGTCATCGCGACGCGCCCACTGTCACCGGCCAACTGAAACTCTGGCGCCGTGGGATGAAGCGCACTGAACACAATGTCGCGGTCCGTCAAAATGAACACGCGCCCACCGGCTACGCGCCCATGCACACGGCCGGCCATTTGTAAAATTTCGTTAGCGCCCAGATGGAGCCGTGTGAGCACGTTACGGCCGCGGTCCACAACATTCGCAAAGCGCGTGTCGTCAATCACCACCGTGTCGAGCCCCTTCACGTTCAGGGCGCTCTGTCCGGCCGCCGTCATCGCCAACACATACGGCTTGCCGATGGTGCCGTCGAGGAACGGGCGAATCACGCGAATGGGTTCGCCGCCGTGATAAAACTGCGCCGTCAGTCTCGGAAAACGCGCCGAGATGCCGGTGGCGACCTGCTCCACACCGGCGCGCGTCGGCAGAAAAACACCCACGCCACGGTTTTGCTTGATGACTTGCTGAAGAAATTTGTCGTCGAGAAAATTGCCGGGCTGCGCGCGAACCACCTGCACGTCCGCCGCCATTTTGGGATCGAACGCGGAACTCTCCACTACGCGCGCCGCGTCGAGATACTTCGCGTAAAACGCGGGATCCACTGTGGCCGAAAGCCAAATGAACCGGCACCCCACGCGCTTGCCCAGCGCGAGGCACAGCTCAAGCTCGGCGCTCGTCTGGTGAATTTCATCCACCACCAGCGTGTCTTGCGGACGAATGTCGCCGTCCTGAAACCAACGACGCGCGATGCCCGTGGTCACAATCACCACGTTCCAGCTAGGCGAATCGGGCGTGGCCTCGCGCTCTCGGTTGATGACACCCACGCGCAAATCGGTGGTGCCGAGGAGCGCCTGCGCGATGGGTTTTACGGAGAGTGTTTTGCCGGTACCGGTGCCGGCCACAATGCCGAAACCCTGACGTTTGGCGCCGAGGCCCGCGTCGGTATCATCGCGACGAAAACCCTCGGCCAGCTCAAGCAACTCGGCGCCGCGGCTCTTCCAGAGAACAGTTTCGATGTCGAGCGTAAAGGCTAGCTCAATCGTCTCGCACGCGGCGCGCGTTGGGGCGATGACAATAATGCGTCGAGTCGCGCCAGCGCCGACAAAGGCCTCATGGTCCGGCGGGAGGTAGGGATCCCGGACCTGGCGCAACTGAGCGTCTAGTACGGGAACGACTCCGGCTTGCCCGGCTTCACCGGTACCGGCGGCGGTGCCGCGCGCGATTCGGAACGGGCGGTGACGGGAATCACGCCGTCTGAGTTCTGCGGAGCGACAGATCCCGTCGGTGCGCCACTTGGCACCAGCGTGCGACCGTTCTCCGTGCGCCGCGCCTCAGCGCGAACGCCGCGCGGTAACGCCATTCCATCCGAGCGCAGCTTAACCGTCGCCGAGATGCCCGGCACGTCGCCAAGGAGAAGGCGCGCATTGGCCGGTAGGTTGCGCACAGCGCTACCACAGTCCGTGGCCGCCGGCTGCTGACTCTGCGGCACGCCATTCAACCAGACGCGGCACATGCCCAACGGCGGGAACGCCGAGCGAGGCACGCCGTCTACGCGCTCGTCGCGGGGTTTGTCCTGTTGCGCGCCAAGCGGCGCCGCAATCGCGGCGACGATGAACAGCGGTCCGAACACAGAACGAAAAGCCTGCACGCGCTCCCTCCGAGGTCCCCTACCAGCATCGTTTCAAAGACGACGCCCCTACCGTTCCTGCTACAAATATCGATACTGGGCCTGCTTCTTACTACCCAGCCCAGCCTCCGGTGTTCACTCCCAATCAGTCGCCGAAGCTGATCCCCAACCGGCGAGCCGTCCGCACGAGGTCGTGGTTCGGGTCCACCCGCCGCGGCTTCCCGAGCACCTGCTCAATGGGCACCGTCACGATATCCGGGGACTGGAGGGCCACCATCTGCCCCCATTTCCCCTCTTCCACGGCCTGAACAGCAGCCCCGCCAAAACGCGAGGCCAGCAACCGATCGTACCCGGTAGGCATTCCACCGCGCTGCAGGTGCCCGAGCACCAGCGACCGGCACTCCTTGCCTGTTTTTTCGGCAATCTGCTTGGCCACGATCTCAGCGACTCCGCCCACCCGCTTGGCTTGTCCTGGGAGCGACGCGCCAATGATCGACCCTTCGCCGCCGGCCGGAAATGCCCCCTCTGCCACCACGACAATGTCGAAGGTGCGGCCCCGCCGCTCCCGCTCCATGATCGCCTCGCACAGCTTGTCCACGCTATACGGGATTTCAGGCAACAAAATGGCGTGTGCCGCGCCGGCGACGCCGGAATGGAGCGCAATGAATCCGGTGTCGCGCCCCATCACTTCCATCACAATCACCCGATCATGACTCTCCGCCGTCGTATGGAGCTTATCGATCGCTTCCATCGCCGTCGTGACCGCCGTGTCAAACCCGAAGGTCGTGATGGTGCCGCTCACGTCGTTGTCGATGGTCTTGGGCACACTCACCACGCGCAGCCCCTTGGTGGCGAGCTTCTGCGCAATCGCCAGCGAGCCGTCGCCGCCAATGGAAATCAGCGCGTCGATGCCGAGGTTCCGCGCATTGTCCATCAGTTCGTCGGAGCGGTCGACCTCGGCGAAGGTGCCGTCGGCCTGCTTGACGGGATACCGAAAGGGATTGCCGCGATTCGTCGTGCGGAGGATGGTGCCACCGAGGTGCCCAATGCCGCGCACTTCGTCGCGCCCGAGTGGAATCACATCATCTTCGCCGAGCAGCCCCATGTAGCCGCGCTTAATGCCAAGCACGTGCCAGCCGCGGTCCACCGCAGACAACACGGCAGCGCGTATGACGGCGTTCAGGCCGGGGGCGTCGCCGCCGCCCGTAGAAATGGCTATGCGCATGGGGTCTCGTTCACTGTCGTAGATCGTACACCGTTCAGGCACTTCCGTGGCGTTCGCCAAGAAGCCCGAGCACCTCGCCAGGCTGTGCGTGGCGGCCAAGCTTCGATTTCTCGAATATCGGCACCCCGTCCACGGTCACCTCAAAACGACCGCCTCGGGACGGTTCCAGGCCCACCTCGGCCTCGGGAAAGTGCTCGCGAATCGCGGCCGCCAGACCGACGGCCCTCGGTTCGTAGTGTCAAACAGTGCAGTATTCGATCACAATTTGCATAAGGATTGCCGAAGGGGGTGCTACCCCTGCAATTTCGCGTCAGCGACGGCATTGGCGCCAGTCGCGGGCTCCATTGTTTTCCTCATTTCTTGCTCGGATACCATGCGTCGCTCCTTGCTCACGCTTCTCCTAGCGCTCGCCCCGCTCCCCGCCGCGGCTCAGCCGCGCCTGGATGCCCTGCAGTCCGAAATCGACCGGCGCACCGCCGCGATTACCGACAAGCTCACGGAGTGGCGACACGACATTCACCAGCACCCCGAGCTGTCCAACTTCGAAGTGCGCACCGCGCGCCTCGTGAGCGACCACCTCAAGGCGCTTGGGCTCGAAGTGCGCACCGAAGTCGGTGGCCACGGGGTGGTGGCGGTGCTGCGTGGCGGGAAGCCGGGGCCGGTCGTGGCGCTCCGGGCCGAAATGGACGCCCTTCCCGTTGTGGAACAGGTCAACGTGCCCTTCAAGAGCACGACAAAAACCGTGTACAACGGCGTGGAAACCGGCGTGATGCACGCCTGTGGCCACGACATGCACGTTGCCATGCTGATGGGCGCGGCCGAAGTGCTCACCGCGATGAAAGCGCAAATTCCCGGCACGATTGTCTTTCTCTTTCAGCCCGCTGAGGAAGCACCGCCTACGGGCGGCGCTGGCCCCATGATCGCCGCGGGTGCGATGGATAATCCAAAAGTCGAAGCGGTATTTGGCCTGCACGTGGGCGCCGGCACCTTCGGCGTGGTCACCGCAGTCTCGGGTTCGGCCACCTCGGCCGCCGATCTCGTGCGCATTGTCGTGCACGGACGGCAGACGCATGGCGCATTTCCGTCGGGCGGCGTGGATCCGATTGTCGTGGGCTCCCAGATCGTGCTTGGCCTGCAAACCATCATCAGCCGTCAGGTGAATCTCACGACTGCGCCGGCCGTGGTGACGATTGGCGCATTTCAGGGTGGCCTGCGCGAGAACATCATCCCCGACAGCGTCTGGATGATCGGCACGGTGCGCACGCTCGACGAAGGAATGCGCGCGCTCATTCACGAGCGGATCAAGCGCACCGCCGAGGGCATCGCGCAATCCGGCGGCGCAACGGCGACGGTGACGATTACGCGCGGCTACAACATCACCACCAACGATGCGGCGCTCAACGAAAGAATGTTGCCGACGCTCCGACGCGTGGCGGGACCGACCATGTTGCAGCCTGCCTCGGCGAGTTCAGCGGGTGAAGATTTTTCGCTCTTCGCCAATCGGGCGCCGGGGCTCTTCTTGAGTCTCAAGGTCACCCCACCAGGGGTGGACGCCACCTCCGCCATCAACCACTCGCCGCTCTTTCAAGCCGATGATCGCGCCCTCCCGCTGGGCGCACGACTCATGGCGAACATGGCGCTCGACTACATGCGGATGGGGCGCGCGCAGTAGCCCGCGTCGCGCCCAAAATCACTCAGGGCGCGATTGCGCGGCGCGCGAGTGGGAGCGCACGCGCTGCCCACTGCGCGTACTGCTCGGCGGATGGATGCAGGCCGTCGGCCGCAAGCCAACCATCGTGTGGCTCGCGCGAAATGCCGGTGACGTCCACCCACACGGCCCCCGCTTCCCACACGATGTCGCGCGCCGCCGCATTGAACGCATCAATCTCAAATGCAATGCTCGCTCGGTCGCGCCCCTCGGCAAAGGGAGTCACGCTCCAGTCGGGAATCGAGAGCACGAGCACCCGCTCCGCCACGCGCTCGGCGAAGCCAGCCGCGCGCATCAAGAGTGCCGAGAACTGCGTTTCGTACTCCACGAGTGAGCGGCCGCGGAATTGATTGTTGACGCCAATGGAGAGCGTCACGAGCGCGTACGATCCCTGAGGCGCCACACTGGTGATGGCGGCGTCGAGTTCATCGGTCGTCCACCCAGTGACCGCAATGATCTCCGGCGACGCCAGCGCCAATCCGTCGGCGGAAAGCGCCGCCGCCAGCTGCATCGGCCATCGGCCTGACTCGGCAACACCCTCGCCGATGGTGTAGGAATCGCCGAGTGCTAAAAACCGTCGGGTCACTTGACGACCGGCACGCCCGTCACCGCGGCTAAGCGCTGGAGGGTGGTGTCCTGCTTGGCAATCACCATGCGCAATGAGTCGATGGTGCCGTGCAACTCACCGGACTCAATGCGTATTTCGTTGATCGCGTCGGTGACCTGCACATTGAGCTCGAGCTGCGCGGCTTCCGCCTTGGGATTGCGCAGGCAGCCGCTCGCGGCGCTCGCGCCGGCGAGCACGAGCATCAGGCGGAGGCGCGCTGTGTCCAACATGACAACTCCTCGCAAAAATGACCATCGCGCCGCGGCGCTGTTTGGCCGCGTGGTGCGATGCAATGATGACAGTCCTGCCCTAGCGGGAACGTATATCGGTCGCGTCCTCGACGGGAGTCAGTCGTGCGCGCTACGCGCTCCGGTGCCACACTCATCGAACTATCGCTCGTGCTCGCGGTGGCCGGCATTGCCACGGGGATCACGGTGCCGCGCATCCGCACCACCGTAGACCGCCTCGCGCTCCGTGGGGCCGTCCAAGATGTACGCCTCGCTTTTGCCGTGGCGCGCGATCAAGCCGTGCGGCGTGGCGATTACGTATCCGTGGTCGCGGACAGCACTGGCCGCGTGCGGGTGGTGAGTAACAGCGACGTGCTGTTTGCGCGAGACGTGGCGCGCGGACGGGGCGCAACGCTGAGCGCCACGCGCGACAGCGTCACCTACGCCCCCACCGGCCTCGGCTGGGGGGCGGCCAACACCACGGTCATTGTGCGGCGCGGCACCCGAGCCGACACGATCGTCGTGTCGCGGCTCGGACGCGTGCGCTAACGTCAGGTGCCGAAGTCGTACCCCGGCACACTGATACGCGGAATCTGCTGCGCAATCACGCGCTCCACCGTGCGCACCATCGCAATTTCGTCGGCGCACATGAAGGTGTAGGCGTCGCCGGTCGAGGCCGCGCGCCCCGTACGGCCAATGCGGTGCACGTAATCCTCGGCCTGTTGCGGCACGTCGTAGTTGATGACGTGCGTGATGCCCGAGATGTCGAGTCCGCGCTGCGCAATGTCGGTGGCCACCAGCACGCGCACCTTGCCACTCTTGAAATCTTCGAGCGCCTGCGTGCGCTGCCCCTGCGTTTTATCGGCGTGCATCGCGCCCGCCTTGATGCCTTCACGCTCGAGGTGCTTCACCACGCGGTCGGCGCCGTGCTTGGTACGCGTAAAGACGAGTACCGAGTCCATGGCCTTGGACTTGAGCAACTCGGTGAGGAGCGCGCTCTTCTTTTCTTTGGGGCACGGATACACGTAGTGCTGCACCGTGGTCGCGGCACCGGAGCGACGTCCCACCTGCACCACCTGCGGCTTGCGCAGATACTTGCGGGCGAGCGCTTCAACTTCGGGCGGCATCGTCGCACTGAAGAGCAGCGTCTGCCGGTACGGGTGGATCTGCGCCACAATGCGATTGATCTGCGGAGCAAAACCCATGTCGAGCATACGGTCGGCTTCGTCGAGCACGAGCACTTCGAGCTCATCGAACACCACGTTGCCCTTCTCCAGATGGTCGAGCAAACGGCCGGGCGTTGCCACCACCACGTCTACCCCACCGCGCAGCGCCTTGGTCTGCGGATCGTAGCCCACGCCGCCGTACACTGGAATCACTTCGAGCCCAGAGTGAATGCCGTACTTCTTGAAGCTTTCTTCCACCTGCACGCACAACTCGCGCGTCGGTGTGAGAATGAGCGCTCTCGTGCGGTGCGGGCCGCCGAGCAATCGTTCGATGATCGGAATGGTGAAGGCTGCGGTCTTGCCCGTGCCCGTTTGCGCGAGCCCTATGAGATCGCGTCCGCGCAGCGCGAGCGGCACCGCCTGTTCCTGAATGGGTGTCGGGTGCTTGTAGCCTGCGTCGGCGAGTGCGCTGAGCATCGGCGCCGACAATCCGAGATCGGAGAACTTGGTGCCAACCGTCGCCGCTTCAGCGGCGGCGAGCGAACCGTCCGAGGTCGCGGCGGCGATGATCGGCGCTGGCATCTCGTCCGCGGCAATGGCCGTGACCGATGATTTGGCGGCAGCCGTGGCTGCCTTGGATTTGGACGGCGTAGCAGCTTTGGATGCCGTAGCAGGCGCGGCGGCTTTCCGCGCGCCACGCGACGGGGCTTTCTTGATGGTCATCTCGACTCGGGTGTTGGCTTCGGTGAGCCAATGTCTCCGCGAGTCGGAGCATCGGCCCGGCAGGACCCGGCGGCCACTTCTTTCCGCACGGCACATCCCACAGGCCGAAAGCTACCCCGCCACCCCTCACAAAGCGAACGCGCTCCCTCAGCCCGCCAAGAAACCGAGCAAGTCGGCGTTCACCTGCTCCGGCAACTCCTCCATCACCACGTGGCCGCCGCCTTCAATCCACACCATCCGCCCATGCGGCATCGCGCGCACTAACTGCTCCGCCTGCACGGGCCTCACCGTCGCGTCCGCGGTGCCAAACACCACCATGGTTGGTGTGTTGAACGTCGCGAGCAGCTGCTCCTCGTGTGGCTCCCACGTGAACTCGGCGAGCATTTGCAACTGCGCGCGCACCACGTCGGGAAACTGCGTGGGCGCCCAGTATTCGTCGGTGTCGCGCTCGGTGAACCATTCGTTTTTGCCGTGCACGCGACGTTGCACAAAATCCACCATTTCGCGTGTCACGAACAACGAGGGCAGTGCGCCCGGCAGCCGCGGAATGAACGGCATGAAGACGCGCGCCGGCGGAATGTCGCCAAAACCAACCGGGCCATAGAGCGCGAGGCGCGGTACGCGCGCCGGTGCCCGACGTGCGACCTCAAATGCGACGCGCGCGCCGAGCGACTGCGCCACAATCGGCGCGGCCTCGATGTGCAGCGCGTCCAGCAATCGCGTGATGCGCGTAGCCATCGTGTCGAGTGTGTAGCTTCCCGGCGCCGTCGGCGCGTCGCTGAGTCCGCAACCCGGAAGATCGATGGCGTACACGCGGTAGCCGGCGGCCGCGAGTGCGGGAATCGTGTGGCGCCACAGGTAGGCGGTGATCGCCCACCCGTGCACGAGCAACACGGGCGGTCCATCGGCGGGCCCTGAACTCAGCACGCGCAACGACACGCCGTCGCCCAACGCCACGCGCGACACGTCGATTCCCGCGTGGCCCGCCGGATACCACTCGGCCGGCAGAAGCCGCTCGCGAGGAGCCACGCGACTAGACCAGCGTGACGCCGCGGCCGAGGAGCTTCGCGATCAGCCCGATGCGGAACGTGATGTCAGCCCAGCGCTCGTCTCCGCCGCTGCCCGACTCGAGGGGATAGAACGGCCACACCCAGGGTGCCGCGGAACGAGGCATGACCAATCCCTTGTGCGGATGCCAGACGCCATCGCGTCCGCAGTCGTCCACAAAACGCTCGTACATCTTGAGCCACGTCTCGTGACGCTTGAGGAATCCCAGCCGCGCCATGGTCTCGAGCCAGGCGATAGCGGCCGGTACGTCGTCTTCCACGGCGTTGCGATGCGGCAGTGGATCACCGAGCACGGCGTTGGGAATCGGCAGCATTTTTTTTCCGAATAGCTGCAACGGTTCCTGCCGCGGCATTGGACGCGTGATCCACTTGTAGATCAGCTCCATCTTGTCGTAGTTCTCGGTGCGGAACAGCGGCATGTACGCGAACATCTGCAACGCGTACACCGAGGGCGGATACGCCTCGAGGGCCAGCACCTGCTGGTTCCCCACGCGCACCCACGGTTTTTCGGCGGCCGGCGATCGCAGGAAATCCGCGATGCGATCAATGGTGCGACGGGCCGCACCGCGTAGACGCGGATCGGCTTCATATCCCGCTTTGGCCAGCACCGCGCCCGCCGCCTCGCGCAGCGTTTGACGGAGATGCGAGACCTGTTCTTCGTCCGGCTTGCCGCCGCGCGCGCCGGCCTTCGGCGCCAACTCATACAACAGCGTCGGGTCGTCGTCTTCGGCGAGCAAGCGGAACAAGGTGCGCCGAGCGTGATAGAACGGCGGCGAATCCTTGTCCCAGCCAGACTCGATCAACCGGTGCGCCGCCTGAATGGTGCCGACGCCCTCGAACCCGTCCGAGCTCTTGGTCGGTACGGAAAGCATTTTGGCGTTCCAAATGCCATCAGCCGACTGCCCCACGGCCAGTTCGAGCGCGCGTCGCGCGGCATACGGCAGGTTGGCCAGCTCCGGCCCAACGCGGCCACCAAGATTGGCAACGTCGATGATGGCGCGATACTGAACAGATGGTGACGCATTATCCAGCAGCCAGCGCAACGGAAAGCGAACCGGCTCTGGGGGAGCAGGTGGCGGCGGGAAAACTGAGGCGAGAGGAATTGTAGGGAGCGTCAAGTCGAACAGTCCATTGCAAGATGTTGTCCAGCAACAACTTACCACTACCGACCACGGCGCTTACGGCGACCACTCACGCAGCAGTTGCCCTATAAAGTGTGTCGCACCACATACGATACAGTAATTCGCCGTTTCCGCTAGCCCAAACTGGCTGTTTTTCGTACATAAAAGCAGTCGCAAACTGCCAAATTTGTTACCACTGGCGCTTGTCTCGTGGGCCAACCGTCACGATGTTGACACCATGCGCGGCGAGTTTGTGGACCTTGGGGGGCAACGGCTCTACTACTTCGCCGCGGGAACGCGTGGAGTGGGAGAGCCGGTGCTTTTTCTGCACGGGTTCCCGGGGACCTCCCATCTGTGGCACAGAGTCGTGCCGCTCATTCCAGATGGACACCGGCTGATCGTCGTCGATCAGTTCGGCTCGGGACGGAGCGACGGCCTCTCGGGTTCGGCGCTACGCACCGCTGCCACCAGCGCACTGTCACGCGCCGACGCGCCAGCAGCCGGCGCGCTGTCACGCGCCGACGCGCCAGCAGTCGGCGCGCTCCTCACCGCCAACGCGCACGCCGACCGTGCGCTCGCGCTGCTCGACGAACTCCGGGTTGATCACGCCTGCGTGGTCGGCCACGGCAGTGGGGCCGCTGTTGCGCTGGACCTCGCGCTTCGCGCGCCCCAGCGCGTCTCGCGTCTCTGCCTGATCAATGCCGTCACGGCCGATGCGTGGATTTCCGGTGCCGCGCGACTCGCGCGCGCGCTGGCACACACACCGTTCGCTGGACTCGCCGGCGCGGGGCTGCTCGCCGGACTCGTACATGGGCCGGCGCTGCGCGGCTTTGCCGATTCCGAAAATGGCCGGCACGCCCTCGACCACTTTCTGCTGCCGTACACACAGCGGCTAGGGGTCGAGACACTCGCCGCACAACTTCGCGCGATGCGAGACCCGACGCTGTCATCACAGGCCGCGCGACTCAGCACCCTGCAGCTCCCCACCACCATCGTGTGGGGCGCACAGGATCCGTGGCTCCCACTGCGCCAGGCCGCAACGCTCCGCACAGCGATTCCCAACGCCGAGCTCGACGTCGTGGACGGCGCACGGCATATGACGCCGATTGATGCCCCCGAACGGGTGGCCACCGCCATCGTCGCGCTCCTACGGCGCGCGGCGCCGCTGGATGGCGGCCAAAAAGCGCCACCACACCCGGCGTCGCCCACGACCAACGGTTAGAGCTTGCGCACCTCATTGGCCGCATCAATCACACGGCCAATGTCGCTCGACAGCGCGCGCGCTTCCTGCGTGGCATCCGTCGATGCCTCGAGCCGCTGGTCGTTGCCACTCGACCGCAGCTTGAGGAGGTCGAGCTTCATCGTCTGCAGCACGAGCGACGCGCTCTCCAGCTGTTCGGCGCTCCGCGCGCGACGCGACGCGAGATCTCGCAGCGTGGCGAGCTGACGCTCGAGCAACTGCAAACGACGCTCTACCGCGGGATCGGTCGGCAACGCTTTTGCATCGGCCACCCGCACCTCGAGCTTCGCAATCGCTTCCGGCGATGCGTCGGTGTCGAGCTGATGCAGATCTTGCGCGAGCGACCGCACGCGTTCCACCAGCGTCTCCACCGTCGGGAGAATGGCGGGAAGCATCTCGCGATCGGCCGTGCTCAACTTGGCGAGCACATCCGCAATGACGACCTTCGACTCGGCGGCCTCACGAATCACCGCGCCGTGTGGACCCTCGAGCACGTCGCGCGGAATGCCGCCGAGGTCGGGCGCGGGAAGCTGCGGCGCGCTCGCGAATGGGCGCGGGGCGCGTCCGTGCTCCGATTCCGTGTGCGGCACATACGGCTGGCGCGAGAACAGTTTGCGCAGGGGAATGCCATCCACCCACAGTCCGCCAATCCGCGAGGCGAGCGAGATGCCCATGCCCAACGCGGGGAAGAGCACCCACGGGAAGTGCGAGGTCAACGCGTTGATGCCGGCGAGGAACGAGAGGGTGACGCCCGTTTGCATCATGTAGCGCTGCACGTTGCGGACGCGCTCCTCGGGCGTGAAGAGCGCTTCGCGTTCACGCCGGCGCAACCGATGGCCGCCCACGGAGACGCCGACGACGATATCGCGCGCCTCCTCGGCCGCGTCGCGACGTTCCCCACGCACGCGATCGCGCCAGAGCCGTTGTTGCTCACGCCACTCGCGGAGCGCTTCGCGTCCGTATTCGCGGGTATCGGCTCGGAACGCCCAGTCGGGCGGTCGCTCGGACTCGCGTGCAGCTTCGCGCGAGGCCGCACGGTCCACCTCCACGACGCCGGCGGTGGGTGGGTGCGCGCGTGCGCGCGATGATGCGGATGGCGTCGCCGGTGTGCCAGCGACGGCCGGCGCATCGTCGGCTAGCGCGTCGCGAAACGCGGCGGCGTCGGGCCAGCGGTCGCCGCGCCCTTTCGACATCGCACGCTCAATGGCATGCACCAGATTCGGCGGCAGATCCGTACGCAGTTCGCTGAGCGGACGCGGATGCTCACTGATGTGCTTCATCAGCATGGCGGGGGTGTTGTTCGCTTGAAACGGCAGTTCGCCGGCGAGCATCTGCCAACCCACGACGCCGAGCGCGTAGATGTCCGAGCGCCCATCCACCTCACGGTCGCCCATGGCTTGCTCGGGGCTCATATACGCGGGTGTGCCGACCGCGATTCCTTCGACGGTGAGGCGCTGATCCCCCTCCGCGGCACGCGCAATGCCGAAGTCGGTGACCACGGCGCGCCCGCTCTCTTGGTCGATGAGAATGTTATCAGGTTTGACGTCGCGATGCACCACCTGCCGCGAATGCGCGTAGGCGAGCGCCTCGCACACCTCACGCAATACACGACGCACGGTGGCCACGTCCGGGCGCGGGGCGCGATGTAGGCGCTGTGCGAGCGTTTCTCCCTCAACAAGCCCCATCGCGAAGTACACGACGCCGTCGAGATCGTCCAC
The DNA here is from genome assembly GCA_026387915.1 of Gemmatimonadota bacterium. Classification (NCBI taxonomy): domain Bacteria; kingdom Pseudomonadati; phylum Gemmatimonadota; species Gemmatimonadota bacterium. Next base: position 109,549 of record JAPLKS010000018.1, on the reverse strand, counting down.
CGCGTAAATGGGAACGATGTTGGGATGCGACAACTGCGCCGCCATCTGCGCCTCGCGCAGGAATCGGCGCTTTACATCCTCGCGAAACGCAAGTTCGGGCGGCAGCACTTTGAGCGCCACCAGTCGGCGCAACCGTACGTCGCGCGCCCGATACACCACGGCCATACCGCCTCGGCCGATTTCTGCCTCGATGGTAAACAACGCCCCAACGGCTTGCTCCACGCGCTGGCGAAGCATGTCGCCGTCGGTCACGGACGGCCGTTCGGGGGACGGCGCGTGTCCCCAGGTCGCACACCCAAGCGGTTGAGTTCGTCGGCCACGTACACGGCTTCGTCCACATCACGCGCGAGAGCGAGCGCCTGCTCTGCCACCGACGTCACCTGTTGCCACGACTGGCTGCCGGTTTTGAGGCGTAGCATTTCAAACCGAATGTTCTGCAACGCGAGCGAGCATTCTTCGACTTTCGACGCCATGCCGTCGCGGCGCCGATTCATCTCGGCAACGGTGCGGCGCTGCCGCTTGAGCGTCGCGAGCCGACGAACGCGCTCCTCACTGGCCACCCGGTCGAGCGGATTCGCCTGCGACTCGAGCAGGGTGATTTCCTTGTCGATGGTGCCGGCGTCTTGCGTGCCGCCCGCAATTTCGAGCTCGCGCAACGACTGCGCCAACTGCACCACGGAGTCCGCGAGCCGCGCGGCCGTGACCGGCACATCGGAGACGCGCTGCTGTTCGTTGCGCGGGAGCGACTGCACGAGTCGCGCAATTTCGTCGCGGTCCACAATAGCTTGCCGCGCGCGCGCCGCGTGCGGGCCAGGCCCGAGCGCGCCGGTGTCGTTGGCGGTCAGCGAACGTGGCACGGCGCTCCCGCCCGCTGGGCTAAACGCCGATGGCGCACCAAGCCGACGGAGATGACGCTCACGGACCGCCGCACGCTTTTCCCTGTTCCACAATCCCTGCACCGTCTCCACTTGCTCCGCGATGACGTCGAGGAAGAGGCGATTCCGCGGTTGGCGGAACACGTCGTGCCAGTCGTAGCCGTCGCTCCAGAGCATAGCGTAGCGGTACGCGACAAACACGGCCCAGAGCGAGGTCAACCCGAGGAATCCCGACCCGACGTTGAATACGGCGAGCACGACCGACACGCCGCCGACGGCGAAAAACGGATACAGCTTCTTGCGGAACTTGAGCACCGGCGCGGCTTCCCACCGCACGTGGTCCTCGCGCGTGGGCACGTAGTCCGCCACGGGATCCTGTACGGCGACGCCATATCCGCCCGCACGTGGCGCAGCACCATACATCGACGACGGATCGGCGACCGGGGCTGGACGCGGCGCGGGGAGCGGTGGCACATCGCCCGATTCGAGGGCCACAACCATCGCCTGGGCGCTCGGGAAACGATCGTCGGGACTTTTTTCGAGGCAGAGCATCACGGCGCGCGCCAAATCCACCGGCACGCCGGCACTGCGCTGGTCGATGGGAACAGGACGCTCAGAAAGATGCTTGACCAAGAGCGCGGGCGTGCTGTTGGCATTGAACGGAAGATCGCCGCACAGCATTTGATAGGCGACGACACCCAGCGAATACAGATCGCTCCGGCCATCGAGGTCACGATCGCCGGCTGACTGCTCTGGGCTCATGAACGCCGGCGTGCCAATGGCGATGCCGGTGGCGGTTAGGCGCGCATCACCGTCGGAGATGGCGCGCGCGATGCCAAAGTCGGTCACCATCGGGCGACCGGTGGACGCATCGAGGAGAATATTGTCCGGTTTGATGTCGCGGTGCACCACGCCCTGCGCGTGCGCGTAGGCGAGGGCGTCCGCCACGTCACGTACGATGCGACGGGTATCGGTATGCGACATGGGCCCAGCGTCGTGAATGCGCTTGGCGAGGTTGTCGCCGTCCACAAACGCCATCACGAAAAAGACGAGTCCGTCTTTTTCGTCCACGCTGTAGATGGGGACGATGTTCGGATGCGAGAGTTGCGCGGCGGTTTCGGCTTCTTTGAGAAAGCGCGACCGAATTTCCGAACGGAACGCCAGTTCTGGGGGTAGCAGCTTAATGGCCACCGGGCGCTTGAGCCGCGCATCGCGGGCCAAGTACACAATACCCATACCGCCGCGCCCGATCTCTCGATCGAGCTCGTACGTTGGCGACAGGACCCGCTGGACGTGCGAGCGTAGCGCGGCGTCCGATTGCGTGATCTGTGACGATTCCACGGTTTGGGGCGGGGGGAATGGACGGTTACGTAAAACTACTGCCTGAGAACGGACAGACCTATGCCGACGTATAAGGTAGCATCCGTTCGCTCAACCTGAATTGACAGTCCCTACGTCACGCAGGCAGTCAAAAGTTGCAGAAAATGCCAGGATGTCGTAACTCAAGGTGGAACAGCACTTGCGATACAATACCGGCAACCAGGCCCCCGCGAGCTTTCGCGCGGCCTCATCCGCCGGTCACGGCAGGTAGGAGAACGTGGGAATGAGCACTCGAGTCACACTTCCGGTCCTCCCGTTGCGGGGGACAGTCATTTTTCCGGGCCTCACCGCTCCTATTGCGGCGGGGCGTCCGGGCACCCTTCGGGCGATTGAAACCGCCCTCAAGGGCGACCGTCTCGTGTTCGCCGTCGCCCAGCGCGACAACGCGGACGAGCCGACGCCGGACATCCTGTATTCCATGGGCGTCATTGCCCGCATTGGGCAGGTCCAGCGCGGCCTCGGCGGCGTGCAGTTGCTCCTGCAAGGCGAGCAGCGTGCGAGCGCCCTCCAGTTCACCGAAACGGACGGGTTCCTCTCGGCCGTCATCATGCACACCGACGAACTGGGGCCGATCGACGACACGGACCCGGCCTTTGAGGCGCTGCACAAGGAAATTCGCGAACGCGCCGCCGAGTTGGGTGAACGCCGCGGTCTGCCTGAGGAAGTCGTGCATCAGGTGCTCGACGCCGTCACCGAGCCTGGCAAGTTTGCCGACCTCGTGGCCGGCTACCTCGAACTGACGGTGGCGGAAAAGCAGGGACTGCTCGAGACGCTCAGCGTGGAGGAACGCCTGCGGCGCGTGCTGGTGCACGTGCAACGGCAGATCTCGCTGCTCGAAGCCCAAGAAGAGATTAAGTCGCAGGTGCAGGAGGAACTGGGCGAGCGCCAGCGCGAAATGTTCCTGCGCGAGCAGATGAAGGCCATTCAGAAGGAACTCGGCGACGACGACCAGACCAAGGAGATCGAGGAGCTTCGCGAGAAGCTCAATAAGCTCGAGCTCCCCAAGGAAGCGCGCACGGAAGTTGAGCGCGAGCTGGGACGCCTCGAACGGTCTGGTCGCGAGTCGATGGAAGCGCAGGTCATTCGCACCTATCTCGAATGGATTGCCGAGCTGCCGTGGAACACGCGCTCGGACGACCAGCTCGACCTCAAGCACGCGATTACGGTGCTCGACGACGATCACTACGGCCTCAAGGACGTCAAGGACCGCGTGCTCGAGTTCCTCGCGGTGCGTCAGTTGCGGGCCCAGCAGTTCGCCGACGAAATCAAGACCACGGGCGAGTTCCCGGCTGCCAAGTTGAAGGAGAAAGGTGAGGACGCCACGCCGACGCTCAAGCGCGGCGAGCTGGCACCTGACCGCTCGATCACCGATCAAAAAGAAGCAAAGGCCCGCGCCATGGCCAAGGGTCCGATCCTGCTCTTCGTGGGCCCGCCTGGCGTCGGCAAGACATCTATTGCCAAGTCCATCGCCCGTTCGCTTGGTCGCGAGTACGTGCGCGTGGCCCTCGGCGGCGCGCGTGACGAAGCGGACATTCGCGGACATCGCCGCACGTACGTGGGCGCGATGCCCGGACGCATCGTGCAGGGGATCAAGCAGGCTGGTACCAAGAACCCCGTCTTCCTGCTCGACGAAGTCGATAAACTCGGCGTGAGCTTTCAGGGCGACCCGTCGGCCGCGTTGCTCGAAGTGCTTGATCCGGCACAGAACGACACGTTCACCGATCACTACCTCGGCGTGCCGTTTGATCTGAGCGAAGTGCTGTTCATTGCGACGGCGAACTTCCTCCAGAACATTCCCGGTCCGCTCCTGGACCGTATGGAAGTGGTGGATTTTTCGGGCTACACTGAGCGCGAAAAAATGGAGATCGCCAAGAAGTATTTGGTGCCGCGTCAGATTGAAGAGAACGGACTCGCCGAAAAAGGCGTGACGTACAGCGATGACGCGCTGATGGCACTTGTGTCGCAGTACACGCGCGAGAGCGGCGTACGCCAGCTCGAGCGCGAGATTGGCGCGATTGCCCGAAAGGTGGCGCGTCGCATTGCCTCGGGCGAAGCACACACCACGATCAAGCACGACGGACTGGTAAGCGGCGACGACGTGCGCGAGTTGCTGGGGCGGCCCAAGGTGCGGCCGGAAAAAGCCAATGCGCACCACGAGGTAGGCATTGCCACCGGCATGTTCTACACGCCAATGGGCGGCGACATCATGTTTGTGGAAGCGTCCACGCGCCGGTTGGAGATGGCGCCAAACGAAGATGGTAAACAGAGCGGCGGCGGCCCCGTGTCGCTGATTCTCACCGGCCAGCTCGGCGACGTGATGAAGGAAAGCGCGCGCGCCGCGTTTACCTACGTGACCAACAACGCCATCAAGCTCGGAATTTCGCGCTCACGCCTAGGGGCGGTGGAAACACATATCCACGTACCGGCCGGTGCCATTCCCAAGGATGGCCCGAGTGCGGGTGTGGCCATTGCGATTGCGTTGGCGAGCGAGATGAGCGGACGTCCCGTACGCAAAGACATTGCGATGACCGGCGAAATCACGCTGCGTGGTCGCGTGTTGCCCATTGGCGGCGTCAAGGAAAAGGTGCTCGGCGCCCTGCGCGCAGGGATCACGACGATCATTCTGCCCAAGGACAACGAAGCCGACCTCGAGGACGTGCCGGACGAAGCCAAGGCGAAGCTCACCTTCCTTACTGCCGAAACGCTCGAAGACGTGCTGAAGGTCGCACTCGTGGAAGAATCGAGCAGCGAGCCGCAGTTGGCGGTGGTGAGTTAGTTCGGCTTTTTCTTGATCGGCGTCACGGCGCCGGTCTTCTCGTCGATCAGCATCGACGGTTTGATGACGCTGTCGCGCAGCTCTTGGCTGGCGGCAGCGTTTGTCTTTGCGGGGACTTTCGAGGGAGCCGCTGGCGTTCCGGGCGCAGCCGGGGTAGCCGGCGCGGGCGGTGCGGGCGGTGCGGCGGGTATTGCCGAATCGACACGGGCCGCGGGCGCTGCAGCGGAGTCCGCGACTACTGAGGCGGCGTTGTCAGCGGCCTTGGGAGCGCCGCCGCACGCCGCCGCGAGTGCGGCGGCCGTCGAGAGGAGTACTAAGCGTCGCATTAGTACCTCGGCAAACGCGCGATGACGCCGTCGCGCGAAATGGACCACGTGGGACGCACCACTTCGTCGTGCGTATCGGCGGCAATCGCGAAGCCCTGCGCGGTTCGGAGCGCCGACAAGTCCGCCACGATCGACGAACTCAGCACGTACGTATCCGCGGCGGCAAGGTTCACGGTGTAGCCGAGGTCGCCCATGGATGCGATGGTCATCGCGCTCATCGGGTTGGGCGAGACATTCACTGCCGGCGTCATCAGCTCGTTGACGAACGAGGTTTCGCGCCAGTGCGAGTCGTCACTGCCAGCGCCGCGGCCGAACTCGAGCGGAATGGTCGGCGTGCACTTGGCGCCACTGCTGCCGAGCGTCTGGCACGCGGCAATTGCGCCCGCACCGGTAAACGCCGTCTGCGCGGTGCCGGCATTGATGATGAGGTTCTTGTAGGCTGGGTCCCAGATCGAACCAAAGCCGAGCACGTGCAACATTTCGTGCGTGATGACGTCGTCGAGGATGCCGTTGGTGACCATCAACTGAAGGTCGGCGACATCAAAGGTCATCACGCCGATCACCGGCAACTTGGTGGTGTTGCGAATGGCGCAGGGGCCGGCGCGACCGAGAATCTTGCCAGGACCGTCGATGGGGCCAATGGTCGCGTAGATGATGACGCTAGGAATGATTTCGTTGATCTGACCGACGCCGCTCGTTCCACAGTTCGTGTCGACGTTGTAGGCGCCGGTGTTGACCGACTGAATCGCGCCCACGTTCATTGCGGTGATGCGCGCGATGGCGTTGGAAAATGCGTTTTGGATTGATGCTTCGGGCGCCGTCCCAACGTACCGCAAATCAATGCCATACGAAGTGGCGATCGTGGCTGGCACCACGAGGCTCGCCGTGCCCGACGTCACGGTGAGTTGCTGCGCGACGTTGGTACGTCCAACCTTCCACGGCGGCGCGATGGCCGAGCCCGAGATGTCGGTGGTTGCGGTGAGCGCACCGGTCAGGGTTCCGCCGCCAGTCGTGACCGCAAAGGACGTCTGCTGCCCGCTCACGCCATTGCCGTACTGATCGGTGACTTTCACCACGACAGGCGACGACAGCACCGTGCCCGCGGGCGCACTCTGCCCGCTCCCGCCGACCGCCACAATCTTGCTCGGCGCGCCAGGAAGACCGGTGGCAGCGAGGGTGAGCGGCGAGAGGCCGCTCACGGTGACCGTGATAACGTTGGTGCCGGCCGTGGTGCCCAGCGTCCACGTCCCCACCGACGTTGCGCCCGCCGAACTCTTGGTGGGTGCGCCGACGAGCGTACCGCCGCCACTCGTGACGGCGACGGTGACCGAGATGTTGCTGAGCGAGTTCCCCGCGGCGTCTTTGACGACGAAGGTCGGAGCGGAGGCGAGGACCGTGCCGACGGTCGCGGACGGCGCGGTGCCGACCGCGTTCTCAACCGACGCCGGCTTCACGGGCGCGAGGGCATCTCCGCCGCTGCATGCCGCGACGACAAGGAGAAGACCGAGCTTCACAGTCCAACCGACCGAACGACGGAACTTCGGCATCGTCAACAACTCCAGTAATAGAGATGGATCTCGACGGCTCGCACGCGGTTCACCGCGTGGAGAGGTCGTTGCGCCAGGCTCAGATATGATTGCGAGCGAGGGCCTGTCCGCCCAAGCGGCCAAGCGTGGTCAGATACGCACGATCGTCGTCACCAAACTCACGATCGCCCGAAAACGACAGGAGTAATACACCACGCACGCGTCCGTCGGCCGCCAGTGGCACGGCAATGAACGCCCCGTCACCCGATCCGTCCGTGGAAAACGCGTCGAGCCCTGGGTAGGTAAGTTCGCGCTCCGCCGTCGACTCAATGATGACCGGCTCGCCGGTCTGTTCGGCGCGCTCAAAGGGTTGTAGGCGCGACGACACAATGGTGGAGCCCGTGGCGAGATCTGCAGCCACCCGGCCGAGCGATCGCGAGACGACGAGCGCGTTGCCGACGCGACGCGCGACGACGCCGAGGCTCGCCACGAGCGGCGGCGCCCCCTTCTGCAACAGGTGCAACGCCACGTCTTCGGCGTTGACCGGCGCATTCAGTGCGGCAATAATCTGCTGGAGGCGCATGAGGCGGTCGCCCGCGTGGCGCGCCGCTTCGTCCAGCGTGAGTTTCAGCTCCGGCGGTGGCTGCAGCACGTACGACAGGCGCTGCGTGAGCCGATGCGCGACACTCGGACGCATCGGTTGAAGGGCGAGCAACGCGAGGAGGAGCGACGTGAGTGAGCCGACGAGCAAGATCAGGCGCGCCTGGCGCCCCGTCTCGGTCATAATGCGGGTGCGATACCCCAGCACGCGGAGCTCTTCGTCGCGCATCTTGATCGCCACGGAACCAGCACCGCCGCGCGCACGCAATCCCGTCTCGTGCCGCATGAACGCGGTGGCGGAGTCCAATCCTTTGCGTTGTCGAATGGCGACGCCGGCGCGTACGTCGCGAAAACGCGCGGCAACCAATGGGCCAAGGCGTTCGAGATTGCGCCGCTGTTCGGGATCGTCGTCGGTGAGGATCAGCAGGGTATCGAGTGCAAACTCCACGTCGTTTTGCGCGGAGTCGAGCGGCTCGAGAAACGACGTGTCACCGGTGGTAATGAATCCGCGCTGCGCATTTTCAGCGTCGAGCGTACGGGTGACGACACGATCGAGCTTGGCGATGGCGGCATTCGTCTGCGCCACGGCGCGTTCGCTCCCCATCATCTGTGTGATGCCGACGAGTGCCGACCCACCGGCAACGGCCAACATGAGGAGCACCGCTCCCGCACCGATGCTCAATTTTTGGATGGGCGAAAAAGCCATAAGGCAATCGGGAGCTAGAACGTGATGGGACCGAGCATAAACAATCGGCGTGCGTCAACACGCAACGCAGCAGGTTCGGTGCCGGATAGAAAGTACTCGGAATAGCGGCGTTCGGGAGGAGTGGCTGCATCCGACAGCCGTCCGGTGTCTCGATCAAGCTCTGCGGTCACGACTCCCGGCGGCGGGCTCCAGCTCCCCACGGGGTGGGTATAGCCGGCGCGCGCCAGCATTTGTCCGAAAATGGGTGCCGCGAGCGTCCCGCCTGCCACACCGCGTTCGGCGATAGGCCGCGGCTTATCAAGGCCAAGCCAGACCCCCGCCACAATTTCTGGCGTGAGTCCTACGAACCAAACGTCCGTGTTGTCGTTGGTTGTTCCCGTTTTGCCGGCCACGGGGACGTCCTTCGGCAGATACCGCCGGACGGCGGTGGCCGTGCCGCGTTCGATGACGTCGCGCATCATGTCACGCACCACAAAGGTCGCGGCCGGCTCAAGCGCCGGCGGCAGTGCGCGCACATCCTGTGCGTAGAGCGTGCGGCCGTTGCGGTCTTCAATGCGATAGATGAGGCGCGGCTCGACCGGCGTGCCGAGGTTGGCGAACGCGGTGTAGGCCGCGACGAAATCGATGGGCCGTACCACCGATGCCCCGATTGCACTCGAGGGATAGGGCGCGATGGCGGTCGTGATGCCAAAGCGGTGCGCCAACGCAATGACAGAGTCGGCACCGAGCCGGAGCCAGAGTTGCACGGCCACCGGATTGCGCGATCGGGTGATGGCTTGGCGCAGCGTGATGTTGCCGAGGAAATCGCCGTCGTCGTTGCGTGGCCGATAGAGTTGGCCATCGGGCTGCGGAATTTCGAGCGAGGTATCGGGAACGATCGCGTTCGGCGGCAACGAGTCGACGATCGCGCGCGCGTAGACGAACGGTTTGAAACTCGAGCCCGGCTGCCGCATCGCATTGGTGGCGCGATTGAATGGCGATTCTTGATAGTTTCGCCCACCAACAAGCGCGCGCACATCACCCGTGGAGGGGTCGATGGCGACAACCGCGCCCTGCAAGTAGTCCGTGCTCCCCTTGGCGTGATTGGCAAGGGTGGGGTTGCGATAGTTCGCCCGCGATTCCACCGCGGCGGTGCCGTCGAGCAGCGCCGTGACGGCGGCGCGCTGGAGCGCGGGATCGAGCGAGGTGTAAATGCGAAATCCGCCCTGCGCGAGCGGCACGCCTACGCGTTCGGCGTAGGCGCGCACGGCGTCTACGAAGTACGGCGACGGCGCGGAGACGCCGCCATTTGCAACGGTATGGAGTAGCGTTGCCTTGGCCCCGTCGGCGTCGGCGCGCGTGACGAATTTCTGCGCGACCATCAGGTCGAGAATGGCATCGCGGCGGTTGCGGGCACGGTCGGGGAACTTGGCCGGATCATAGATGGCCGGTGCCTTCGGCATTGCGGCGAGCGTGGCCGCCTCGGCGAGTGTGAGCTGCGCCGCTGGCTTGCCAAAGAAATGCTGACTCGCCGATTCGACACCGTACCAGCCGTGCCCGAAGCTGATCTGATTGAGGTAGGCCTCGAGGATCAGTTCCTTGGTGTAATGCTTTTCCATTTCGCGGGCGGCGCGTTGCTCACGCAGTTTGCGCGAGAGGGTGCGGTCGCGCCGGTCGATCAGGTCGGGGTGCATGTTCCCGACGAGCTGCTGCGTGATGGTGCTCGCCCCGCGCGAGCCGCCAAGCAGGTTGTCTTTGATGGCGCCTGCGATGCCCACCACGTCGACGCCGTCGTGTTGATAAAAGCGGTGGTCCTCAACCGCGACGAAGGCCTGGGGGAGGTACTTGGGCAGGGCGCGGATCGACACATTGGTCCGCCACTGGCGCCCGATTTCGCCGATCAGGGAGCCATCGCGGGCAAAGACGAGCGAGGATTGAGGGGGCGGCGTGATCTGCCAGGCCTCAACGGCGGGCGCGGCTCCGCCCTGCTGGGCTCTCGCCACACCGGCGCGGGCGGCCAGTAAGGCCAGTGAGGCCAGTGAGGCCAACACGAGAATCCTGAAGGACTTGGGGCGACGGCCTGACATTGTTCAGAATAGTACCCCAGATGGCGTTGCCCGGCACGGGCCGCAGGTGCGACCTTTAACTAGTATGCCGCTCCTTCAGATGGCCATCGCCCAGTACCGCCCCCGCAAAGGTGACCTTGCCGGGAATTTTCGTCGTATCGGTGAGGTCCTCGCGCAGGCGGCGGCCATCGAGCCGCGCCCGCAGGTGGTGCATTTTGCCGAAACGGTGCTCTCCGGCTACTTCGTGGAAGGCGGTGTACGCGAGCTCGCGCTGACTGCTGACGAAGTCGCCACGCAGTTACTCGCGGCCTATCGCGACGCAGCGGGCAGTGGCGCAGCGCCCATTGACGTGGTGATCGGTTTTTACGAGAAGTTCGGCGGCAATCTGCACAACGCCGCCATGTACGTGCGGCTGGGAGAAACGCCACAGATCGTCCACGTCCACCGCAAGAATTTTCTGCCGACCTACGGCATGTTCGATGAAGAGCGGTTTGTGGAGCGCGGCTATGGCGTGCAGGCATTCGACACGCCGTGGGGACGGGCGGCGATGCTCGTGTGCGAGGACGCGTGGCATTCGCTCACGGGGCTCATTGCCGCACTCGACGGGGCGCAGGTGGTGTTCGTGTCGTCGGCGGCGCCGGCGCGCGGCGCGATGGAGCGCCTCGATGGCGACGCGATGCCGGCATCCGTGGCGCGGTGGGATCGCCTCATCCGCGACATTGCGGAGGAGCACGGCATCTTCGTCACGAACGCCAGTCTCGTCGGCAGCGAAGGCGGCCGGATGTTCCAAGGCTCCAGCTGTGTGATGGGTCCGCGCGGTGATGTGCGCGCCCGCGCGCCACTCTGGGACGAAGCGTTGCTTACGGCGGCGGTAGATCTGGACGACATCACGCGAACGCGCGCCGAGGGACCGCTCCTGAGCGATGTGCGTGCGCAGCTGCCGATGCTCGTGGCCGAACTGCAACGGGCGGCGGGGCAGCGCGCCGTGGCACCGAAGGAGGCCACCGGTACAGGTGACGGCGCTTCGACGGCCGGTGCCCGCACACCATCGAACGCTCCCGCACGCCACGGCGGTGCGGCCGAATCGCTCCCCGTGGTGGCCGGCGGCGACCGTTCGCGCGGCACGCCACCGCCGCTCGACATCGACGCCACGTTGGTCGAAGGCTGGCTGACGGCCTTTTTGCGCGACGAGTTTGCGCGACGCGGCTTTACCAAAGCGGTGGTCGGTCTCTCAGGTGGCGTGGACTCGGCGGTGGTCGCCGCCCTAGCAGCGCGAGCGCTCGGGCCGAAGAACGTTGTGGCCATCCGCATGCCGTACCGCACCTCAAGCCCCGATTCGCTGGCCCATGCGCAGTTGGTGATTGATCAATTAGGCGTGGAGTCGCGCACCGTCGACATCAGCGGCATGGTCGACGGCTATCTCGCGCTGGAAACCGACGCCGATGGCGCGCGCCGCGGCAATGTGATGGCTCGCTCGCGCATGATCGCGCTGTTCGATCTCTCGGCGCGCTACCGCGCGCTGCCACTTGGCACTGGCAACAAGAGTGAGCGCTTGCTCGGCTATTTCACCTGGCACGCCGACGATTCGCCGCCGGTGAACCCGATCGGCGATTTGTTCAAGTCGCAGGTGTGGGAACTCGCGCGCCACCTCGGTGTGCCGCAGGTGATCATTGAGAAGCCCGCGTCGGCCGACTTGGTGCAGGATCAGACCGACGAGCGCGATTTTGGCATTTCGTATGCGCGCGCCGATCAGGTTCTCAACTGGCTGCTGAGTGGCTACTCGCCGGCAGAAGTTGCGGCGCGCGGATTTTCTGCGGTGGAAGTGGAGCTGGTCCGGAAGCGCCTCGACGGCACGCACTGGAAGCGGAAGTTGCCGACGGTGGCCATGATGAGCGCGACGGCGATTGGGGAGTCGTACCTGCGGCCCGTGGACTACTAAGGGCATCGCAAGAATCGGATTGAGCTCCTCCCCGCCCTGCCGTACCGTTCGTTCGTCATTCACTCTGAGCCCCGCATGACGACCGATCCGATGCTCGACGACTACACCCGCGTGGAGCGGGCCATCCGCTACCTCGATGCGCAGGGCGACGCGCAGCCATCGCTGGCTGACGTGGCGCGGCATGTGGGGTTGAGCGAATCCCATTTTCAAAAACTGTTTACGCGCTGGGCTGGCGTCAGCCCCAAGCGATTCCTGCAGCACCGCACGGCGCAGGTGGTGAAGCGTCTGCTGCGCGAGGATCGTACGGTACTCGACAGCAGCTACGAAGCAGGGTTGTCGGGATCATCGCGATTGCACGATTTGCTGGTGAACGCCGAGGCGATGACGCCCGGCGAGTATCAGCGAGGCGGCGAGGGGGTGGAGGTTCGGTACGGCTTTCATCCGACGCCGTTTGGTGAGTGCTTGGTGGCGGTCACTGCACGGGGGATTTGCCATCTGGCCTTCGTGCATCCCGTGTCGCGTCGCGAGGCGCTCGACCGCGTGAAGCACGACTGGCCGCGCGCGACGCTGGTAGCAGATCAAGCGGGGACGCGGCGGGCCGCTACGCAGGCATTTCCGCGACCGGGGAGCCGTGCGACCGCGCCGATCGCCCTGCACGTAAAGGGCACCAACTTTCAGTTGAAGGTGTGGAACGCCTTGCTGCAGATTCCGGACGGCGGCGTGACCACCTACGGTGACATCGCGGCTGCGATCGGTGACGCCAAGGCCTCGCGCGCGGTGGGTGGCGCGGTAGGAAGCAATCCGATCAGCTGGTTGATTCCCTGCCATCGGGTCATTCGCTCGACAGGGGAACTCGGCGGCTACGCGTGGGGGCCGGAGCGAAAGCGGGTGATGCTGGCGCTGGAGACGACGCGGCGGAGTGCGTGAGTCGGTATCGGTGGTCCGTTAATGGTTGTCGGTCGTTTACGGTTGACCGTTAACGGTTAACCGTAAACGACTGAAAACAGCCGAAACCGACTGCAACCGACTGCAACCGACTGCAACCGACTGCAACCGACTGCAACCGACCGCAACCGACCGCAACCGACCGCAACCGACGCGCGCGGCTTACGCGGCCTGCGCAAACGCGAGCGAGACCGCCCGTCGTGCTCCGCGTTTGAGCGTCCGGTGCACCGCACGCGCGTAGCGCATGAAGTTGGCGCCGGCCCACGGATAGCGCGCGAAGAACTCCACTGGGAGCAGCGAGCCCTTCAATTGGTTGCAGCGCTGGCAGGCGGCCACGAGGTTGCCGGGGTCATGCGTCCCGCCGCGTGAGAGCGGGTAGACGTGATCCAGCGTGGCGATCTCTAGTCCGAGCGAGGTTCCGCAGTAGACGCAGCGCCTGGCGCAATCACGGAAAGTCGCGCGCTTGATGTGCCGCTTGTGTTGCTGAGCGAGCACGCGACGGTGATGGCGGGAAGTGCCACGGGGTGCACGGGGGAGTGCAGTGCGGTTGACGCTCCGGTGAGACATGCTACCTCGCCGAAAAGGCCAAAAACGAAGACACCCCGCGACGGGGCAGTAAGCCCGTGCGGGGTGACGAGGATGGGGCGGAGGCTCCAGCCGGCGGTCGCAGTATGCGATCGCGGCGGATGTCGCTCGACGGTTGGTCCGTGCGATGCGGCCATGCTCCTCCGGGACGTGGTCGCGCCGTGCCCGGCGCGCCTTCCAAAAGCTTGACGACGGTATTCTTGCTCCGTAACACGACATCGCGCAAGACCCCCGCCCGCTTCGTTATCGATTTGTGGTCTTCGGGTACGGGTGCTCAAAGCTGCGATAGAAGATCGTCTGACGGCGGTCGCGTCGCGCGCCGACCCCGAGGGGAAGCCGGTGCCGGGGACCGACGTGCGCGCGTCTAGGTCGCCTTGCGCGTGCAGTTGACGTGCGAAATGACCAGCCAGATCACGCTCTGGCCGATGTTGACCTGCGTGCTGGCTCCCGGGGGAAAACGTCAGGTGACACTGCTCCAAAAGTGGTTTCGGCCGTTTGCCCCCACTCTTGAGGCCGAATTTCCGGGGCCGGACGCTCAAGTTCGACGGGGACTCTCCGACACTTTGTGTGTAGACCTCTCACTTTGTGTGCACTTCGCAGGCAGCATGCCACCCCACGCGGGTTTCGGAACCCTCGTGCCCGTTTCCCTTGGGAACAGGGCACGCCACGCAAATGCCCGATATGTCACTCGACGCGCTCGCCCTACAGTTGATGCAACTCGACGCCGCGGACAACGCCGGCGTCGCTGAGTTCGTGGCTGGGGTGCGCGCCTTCATTGCGCGCGCCGATTTGCCGGACACCCCCCTGTTGGTGGCGCTGGCCGGCACGGCCGATCTGCTTGAAATCTCGCCCGCGGCCCATCGCGGCATCATGTTCGGCGAAGCGGGACGCGCCATCGAGCACCTCATGAACGGCGGCGCCGCTGAACCGGCTGCGGTCGAGATGCCCGACGCCGAGACGATGCCGGACGATATGGATGTGGAGCTCCTCCGCGACTTCATCACGGAGAGCCGGGACATCCTCTGCAGCGCGGAAGCAGCCCTCCTCTCGCTGGAATCGAATCCGACCGACGTCGAGTCGGTGAACACCGTGTTCCGCTCGTTTCATACCATCAAGGGAACGGGCGCCTTTTTGGGGCTGACCGGACTCTCGCGCTTTGCACACCATGCCGAGTCCGTGCTCTCGATGGTGCGCGACAAAGAAATCCAGTACGACTGCCGGTGTGCGGATCTCTCGCTGCGGTCCACCGACATGATCAAGGCGTTTTTGGATTGCGTCGAAACGGGACTCGAGACCGGCGCGTTGATCGCGCCCGTTGGGAGCCACGAGTTAACGCGTGAGTTGGAGCACGCAGCGGCGGGCGAGGTGTTCGACGCGGCGATGATGGATGAACCGAGCGACGCCGAAGCGGCCGAACCGGAATCCGTCGCTACCACGACCGCTTCCGCCGAGCCGACGGCGGCCGAATCACTCGCGTCGGTGATCGCCGCCGTGGCATTCGAGACCGCCGTGTCGGCGCCCACCTCGCAGACACCACAAAAAGCCAAGCCGGACGCGGATCTCTCGGTACGCGTGCGCACCGACAGGCTCGACCGCTTGATTGACATGGTGGGCGAGCTGGTGATCGCGCAGTCGATGATCTCCGGCGACACCGACGTCTCGCAGCACAAGAATCCGGCGCTGGCCCGCAAGATCACGCACGCCGGCAAGATTGTGCGCGATCTGCAGGACTTGTCGATGTCGATGCGCATGGTTCCGCTCAAGGGCACGTTCCAGAAGCTCACCCGTCTGGTGCGCGATCTCGCGCAGAAGAACGGCAAGCTGGTGGAGTTTGTGACGAGCGGGGACGACACCGAAATCGATCGCAACATGGTGGACGCAATCGCCGATCCGCTGGTGCATATGGTGCGCAACGGGCTCGATCACGGACTCGAAGGTCGTGAGGAGCGTGAAGCGGCAGGCAAGCGCGCGCAGGGCACGCTCAAGCTCTCGGCGTTTCACCAGGGCGGCCATGTTGTGGTGGAGCTCAAGGATGACGGCCGCGGGCTGAACCGTGAGAAAATCATCTCCAAGGCAATCGCCAAGGGGCTCATTGAGAGTGAGAAGGGGATGATGGACGGCGACGTCTGGCAGCTGATTTTTGCTCCGGGCTTCTCGACGGCGGACAAGATCACCGACGTCTCCGGCCGCGGCGTCGGGATGGACGTGGTCAAGCGGAACGTGGAGCAGATTCGCGGCCGTATCGACATCACGTCGGAAAAAGGCAAAGGCACGACGTTCACGGTGCGTCTCCCGCTGACCCTGGCGATCACGGACGGCATGCTCGTGCGGGTCGGCGACGAGCGCTACATCGTGCCGACCATCAACATCATGCTCTCGTTCCGTCCGGCGGTGGAGTCGCTGTATACGGTCACCGGCCGCGGGGAGATGGTGCTGCTCCGCGATGCCACGATCCCGATCGTGCGTCTGCACAGGTTGTTTGGCATCACGGGCGCCAAGGAGCGCCCGGAAGAGGCGCTGTTGATGCTGGTCGGCGACGGCGAGCGGCAGTGTGCGGTGCTCGTGGACGAACTGCTTGCCCAGCACCAAGTGGTGGCCAAGACCCTTGGCCGAGGCCTGGATGCGGTGCCCGGTGTGTCGGGTGGCGCGATTCTCGGCGATGGCCGAGTCGGGCTGATTCTCGATGTCGCGCAGATCATTCAGCTCGGCCGTACCGCAGGCAACGAGGACGAGACCCCGATGGCGCAGGACCGTCGATCGATTGCGTAACAACTGTTCCCCCCTCACAACTCTTTCCCTTCGGCGACGCGAGTGATGTCGCCATGCTGGCCGACTTCTCGTCAACTACGGATTCACCTATGAGCACCCTGACCCCGACCGCCGCGCTCGCCCAGTTGGGCGGCAAGTACCTCACCTTCGTCCTCGCGGGCGAGGAGTATGGCATTCAAATCCTGAGCGTGCACGAAATTCTCGGTATGATGCCGGCGACGCGCATTCCGCGGACACCCCACCATATCCGTGGCGTGATCAACCTGCGCGGCAAGGTGATCCCAGTGCTGGATCTCCGCTTGCGCTTCGGCATGCCGGGCATCGAAGACACCGAGACCTCGTGCATTATCGTGGTGGCCGTACAGGGGACGCAGATGGGACTCGTCGTCGATCAGGTCAGCGAAGTGACGACGATTACCCAGGGCGACATTGAGCCGGCGCCGTCGTTTGGTGCCGACGTGCCAACGGACTACATCCTTGGCATTGGCAAAGCTGCCGGCCGCGTGCGCCTGTTGCTCGACATCGACCGCGTGCTCTCAACGGATGAAATCGTCGCGGTCACCGCGGCGTCGGCCAACGTGGACTGATCACTATCCCATGACTGGAATCGCGCCGACAGTGCTAGGGACGCTCGGGAGCGACGATTTCCGTCGCGCCTGTGCGATTGTGTACGATGTCGCCGGCATTTCGATGACCGACGGCAAAGAAGGCCTCGTCTCGTCCCGCCTGTCCAAACGGATGCGCGAACTCGGGCTCGGCAAATACAGCGACTATCTCGATCTCGCGGAACGCGATTCGGCCGAACTCGCGGAGATGGTGGACCGCCTCACGACGAACAAGACGAATTTCTTTCGCGAGAATGCGCACTTCGAGTATCTCCGCGATCGCATTCTGCCGGAGTCGGGCGGGCGCACGCTGCGCATTTGGAGCGCCGGGTGTTCGACAGGCGAGGAACCGTACACCATTGGCATGGTGCTCGCCGAGGCCACCGGCGGCAAGCCGAATGTGCAGATGCTCGCCACAGATATTTCGGCGCGCGTGCTCACCAAGGCTCGCGAGGCGCTGTATTTGCCCGAAACGCTGGCCGATGTCGATCCGGCCCTAGTGCAGCGGTACTTCGAGCCGGCACGGAGCGACGCAGACGGGAAACGGTTTCGCGTGCGCGAGTCGCTGCGTTCGCTCGTGAAGTTCGCGCGCCTCAACCTGATGGATGAATGGCCCATGCGCGGACCGTTTGATGTGATTTTTTGCCGCAACGTGATGATCTACTTTGACCGAAAAACGCAGGAGCGGCTGGTGAACCGGTATTACGATTTACTCGCTCCCGGTGGCACGCTCTTCATCGGGCATTCGGAAACGCTCCACGCGGTGGAACACAGCTACGCCTACCGGGCGCCGGCCGTGTACGTGAAGGCGTGACCAGCCCCGCCCTGAGTCTGCGGCGCGAGCGAGATCTGGTCGTGGGCATGGCCGATATGCGTTGCTCGGCTGAACCGACCGACCGCTTGATCACGTATGCCCTCGGCAGTTGCCTCGCGGTGGCAATCCACGACCCGATTGCCCGCGTCGGCGGGCTGTTGCACGTGATGATGCCGGAGGCATCGATCGACGCGGCCAAGGCCGCCGCGAATCCGGCGATGTTCGTGGACACCGGGATCCCCCAGTTGTTCAAAGCGTGCTATGCGCTGGGCGCCAAGAAGGAGCGCATGGTCGTGATGGTGGCGGGCGGGGCGCACCAGGGAGAGAACGAAGACGACGATCGTTTTCAGATCGGCAAGCGGAACTTCGCGGCGCTGCGCAAGCTGTTTTGGAAAAATGGAGTCATGATTGCGGCGTCAGAAGTCGGCGGATCGCGCCAGCCGCGCACATTGATGATGGATGTCGCCACGGGAGATGTGATGCTCAAGGTGAACGGGCGCGAAATCGCCATGAAAGCAGCAGGAGGCTGAGATGGCATTGAATGTTCTGATTGTCGATGACAGCGCCGTGATGCGCACGATGGTGCTCCGCACGCTGAAGCTCAGCGGCGTGGCGATTGGCGAGGTCTATCAGGCGGCAGACGGCCAGGCTGGGCTTGAGTGCATCCAGGAACACTGGGTCGACCTCGTGCTCCTCGACCTCAACATGCCGCGTATGAACGGTGAAGAACTGCTCGGTGAGATTCGCGGCAATCCTGAGACGGCGAATGTCGCCGTCATCGTCGTGTCGACCGAGGGGAGCGAGTCACGCATCAACCTCATTCACCGGCTTGGCGCGGGATTCGTGCACAAGCCTTTCCGCCCAGAGCAGCTACGGGCGGTCATTCTTCAGCTGACCGGATTGACCGATGACGCAAACGAAACCAGCGCAGTTACATCAGACAGCAGCAGCGACTTTTGAGGACCTCGCGCTGCTCATTCCTCTCGATTTTCTTGAGGAAGAGCAGCGCGAACTCCCTCTGACCGATGGCGTGGTCGTTCGATTTTTTGGCCCCATGACGGGCCGACTTGAACTGCGCGTGTCGGAACGCATCCCGCGCGTGGTGGCAGAAAATATGCTCGGAATCGAAGAGCCCTCGGAACAGCTTCAGCGTGACGCGTTCGGCGAACTCGCCAATGTGCTTACCGGCAATTTGCTGTCCACCATGACGAACGCGGTGGGGGTGTTTCATCTCCGCCCGCCCACGAAGATCGCTCCGGAAATGGGCGCGGAAATTCCCGCCGCCGAGGCTAGCCTCGGGCTTGAGGAAGGACGCGTCAACACCCGACTGTACATCACGTTGGGTGGTCATTAACCAAAGGTTGCTATGATCCGCGTTCTCGTCGTCGATGACTCGGCGCTTGTTCGTAAAATCTTGACGGACGAGCTTTCGAAGCACGATGACATTGAAGTCGTTGGGACGGCGGTCGATCCGTACGCCGCCCGCGACAAGATCGTCAAGCTGCGCCCCGACGTGATCACGCTCGACGTCGAAATGCCGCGGATGGATGGTCTGACGTTCCTCGAGAAGCTGATGAAGCACCTCCCCCTCCCAGTGGTCGTGCTCAGCTCGCTCACGCCAAAAAATTCTGAAACCGCACTTCGGGCGCTCGCCCTCGGCGCGGTGGAAGTGATCGCGAAGCCTGGCTCGTCGTACTCGACGGGCGACGTCGCCGCCAAGCTTGTGCAGGCAGTCCGGAACGCCGCGTCCGCCCACGTCACCAAACGGGCGCCGCTTACGGACGGACCTCGCCCGTCGCTTGCGTCGATGGGTACACTCTCGACCACGCACAAGGTGCTCGCCATCGGCGCGTCGACCGGCGGCACCCGTGCCCTCGAAGAAGTGCTCCGCATGTTGCCACACGACGCACCCGGCACGGTCATCGTGCAACACATGCCGCCCGGATTCACCGACGCTTTTGCGCGCCGACTCGACGGACTGTGTGCGGTAAACGTGCGCGAAGGGCGCGAGGGCGATGACGTCGTCCCTGGCACCGTGCTGATCGCCCCCGGCGATCATCACATGCTGCTCGTCCGGAACGGCGCGCGGTATCAGGTAGTCATCAAGGACGGCCCCCCCGTGCATCACCAGCGTCCGGCCGTGGACGTGCTCTTTCAGAGCGTAGCCCGGAACGCGGGCAAGAACGCCGTCGGCGTGATTCTAACCGGGATGGGCGCGGATGGTGCCGCGGGCCTACTCCAGATGCGGGAAGCTGGCGCGCGTACCATCGCGCAGGACGAAGCCACCTGCGTCGTCTTCGGCATGCCCAAAGAAGCAATCAAGCTCGGCGCCGCCGAGGAGATCGTACCGCTCCCGATGATCGCGCACGCGATTCTCGAAAAGTTCGCCGTGCACGAACCGATCGGCATTGGCGGCTGACCCTGCGTGGGACACGAAAGCGCCCGGGAGCCGAACCATGGCTGCCGGGCGCTTTTGATTTGCGTCACCGCACGGTGATGCGATCCGTGCTATTTGTTCAGCGCGAAATGGCGATCAACGGTCGCGCCGGAATGGACCGCCGACTCCAGCACCACCGGAGCACCCACCGGCTCAAACCGCGCCTGGAAGAACCGCAGATACTCGGGCTCATACGCAAAGCTGAGCCCGTGCACGAGCTTGCGGTCTTCGAAGAGTGAAATGACACTTTCGGTGACGACATCCATATGCGCCTGTGTGTACACGCGGCGCGGAATCGTCAGTCGCACCAACTCGAGCTTCGGGTACCGGTTCTCGCCTGTCACGGGGTCGCGCCCCGCGGAGACCGCGCCGCGTTCCATCGCGCGCACACCGCTCTCTACGTACAGCGCCGCTGCGAGCGCCTGCGCTGGGAACTGATCGCGCGGAATGTGCGGCAACATCGCCGCCGCGTCGAGAAACACGGCATGGCCACCAATCGGTTTGACGATCGGCACGCCGGCCTCCTGAAGCCGCTCACCGAGATAGTACACCTGGCCGATGCGACTCCGGATGTATTCCTCTTCCACCGATTCGCGAATGCCGATAGCCATCGCCTCAAGGTCGCGGCCAGCCAATCCGCCGTATGTGTGCAGCCCCTCGTACACGACCACAAGGTTCTGCGCTTTGGCCGCAATCGCACTGTCGCGCAGTCCCAGCCACCCACCGATGTTCACGAGCGAATCTTTCTTTCCCGACATCGTCGCGCCGTCGGTGAGATCGCAGGTCATCCGCAGGATTTCGGCCACGGTGCGGTCGCGCATCCCTGGCTCCCGTTGCTGCACAAACCAGGAGTTCTCCACGGCACGCGTGGCGTCGAGCATGACCTTGATGCCGCGCGGACGGCAGTACTCGGCCACCTCACGCAGATTGGCGATACTCACCGGCTGCCCGCCCGCCAGGTTCACCGTCACCGCGACGCAGATATACGGCACCTTGTCCGCCCCGACCTTTTGCACGAGGGCGTCGAGTTTCTTGAGATCGACGTTGCCCTTGAACGGATGCTCCGACGCGGGGTCGTGCGCTTCGTCAATGATCACGTCGTGGAACGTACCGCCGGCAAGTTCCTGATGCAGTCGCGTCGTGGTGAAGTACATGTTGCCCGGCACATGGTCGCCCGGCTTGATGAGCAACTTCGACAACAAATGCTCGGCGCCGCGCCCCTGGTGCGTGGGGATCAGTTCTTCGTAGCCGTAAATCTCGCGCACACTGCGCTCGAGATTGTAATAGTTGCGAGAGCCGGCGTAGGCTTCGTCGCCCATCATCATCCCCGCCCACTGGCGGTCGCTCATGGCACTCGTGCCCGAGTCGGTGAGGAGGTCGATGTAGACGTCCTCGGACTTAATCAGGAATGTGTTAAACCCTGCTTCGCGGATATGGCGCTCGCGCTCGGCGCGCGTGGTCATGCGGATTGGCTCAACAACCTTGATCTTCCAAGGTTCGGCCCAGCTACGGTGACGCATTCGTGTATTTCTCCCGCCGCGCAACGAGCGCGACTCCCTGTGTGGTTAGCAACGATGAATGTTGCCCAACCTCACGGCTCGGCGGAGTCAGGGAGTGTGCCAGCGCGATGTAAGGGAAGGTCCATTAACCGCTCCCCTTACGTGTGCCTCAGCATCATGCTCGTCGTGGAAAGCGCGGCCGCGAACAGCAGGCACCCGACCGCGCTCCAAGCTGCCGTGTAGGCAAAACCGCCAAAGTGAAAGGGCGGATCCAGCAGCACGTTGAGGGCGTACGGCATAGAAATCTTGGCAAAGAGCGTCCCGGCGAAAGCGGCCGCAAAGCTCGCCCCAGCGAGGGCGGCGGCTGTGCCCTTGGCGCCGTACGGCGACCGCACCGTCACAATCCCTGAGAGGAGCGCAAAGATTGCCGCGTTGGCGAGGAGCGGGAAGGCCGCGCAGAGCACCGAGAAGGCCTGATCCGCCTCAGGGGCGGGGGCGCAGAGCTCCACCGCCCCTTTGCCGCGGAGGTAGTCGCAGCCCTTCTTGGGAGGCCCCGCCAAGAAGACAGAGCGAAGACTCACCGAGTAGTGCGCCCCTTCCGTCGTCACCGCGGTACCCCACGCACCCTTCAGGGCAAACGCCAGCAGTACCACGGCAAGAAAACAGGCACCGCTGACGAGCGTGGGACGCATCCGGGCACCTTGGTGGGGGTTCGCGCAAGATGCCCAACTGCGGGCCGAGCGTCCAGTCGCGTCACCGTTTTTCGGTCAATGCCGGCATGGTACGCGGAGGCAATATCATCCGCGCCGTGCCTCCCCCGCTCCCTTGGTCACGGCTATCTTTATAAGATTGCCTGCTGCGGAATTCCCGCGGCTCCTTGTCCCTCGCCTTCCAGACGCATGGCCACCACCAGCAAGGCGCGCCGCGCCACCGCCGGCCTCTCCCGCGAGCAGCTCGTCGCGGCATATCGCACGATGCTCATGTCGCGCCGACTGGATGACAAAGAAATCCAGCTCAAGCGCCAAAACAAAATCTTCTTCCAGATCTCCGGCGCTGGGCACGAAGCCGTGCTGACCGCCGCAGGGATGGTGCTCAAGCCAGGCTACGACTGGTACTATCTCTACTACCGCGACCGCGCGCTCTGCCTGCAACTGGGGATGACGGCGGCCGAAATGCTCTACTCCGCCGTGGGTGCCGCCGCTGATCCGAACTCGGGTGGTCGGCAGATGCCAAGCCACTGGGGACACAAGGGGATGAACATCGTCTCCACGTCGTCACCAACGGGCACACAGTTCTTGCAGGCCGTTGGCGCCGCCGAGGCCACGCTGCGCGCGAAGCAGAATGGCGTGAGCGATGCGACCTTCTTGGGCGACGACGTGGTGCTCTGCACCACCGGCGACGGCACGACGAGTCAAGGCGAGTTTTGGGAATCGCTCAACACCGCGTCGAATCTCAAGTTGCCCGTCGTCTACATCGTCGAAGACAACGGCTACGCGATCTCCGTGCCGGTGGAAGTGAACACGGCGGGTGGTTCCATCAGCGAACTCGTCAAGAACTTCCCAGGGTTGTACGTGCAGACGGTGGACGGCTGCGACCTTGTCGCCAGCTACGAAGTCATGCAGAAGGCCGTGCAATACGCCCGTGACCGCAAGGGACCTGCACTCGTACACGCCAAGGTCATTCGCCCGTACTCCCACTCGCTCTCTGATGACGAGGTGATGTACCGCCCCGCCGCAGAGCGCGATGCCGATGCGGCGCGTGATCCCATCACGAACTATCCCAAGTGGCTGGTGGACGAAGGCTTTGCCACCGACGCTGAGATCACCGCAATTCAGGAATCGGTAGACGCCGAAGTGCTCGCCGCGACGGACGACGCGCTCAGCCAGCCGCAGCCCGACGCCAGCACCGTGTACTACGCCGTCTACTCGCCGGACGTGGATCCGACGAGCGAGCAGTTCGACACCGAGGACGATCCGCAGTTCGCCGGCGAGCCGACCACGATGGTGGACATGCTCAACGTCTGCATGAAGGACGAAATGCGGCGCGATCCCAAAATCCTCGTCTTCGGCGAAGACGTGGCCGACGTCTCCCGCGAAGAGCACCTCGGCAAAGTCAAAGGCAAGGGTGGCGTCTTTAAGGTGACGTGGGGATTGCAAAAAGAATTCGGCGGTAGCCGCGTGTACAACACGCCGCTCGCCGAGGCCAATATTTTGGGGCGCGCCATTGGCTTGGCGCATCGCGGCTTCAAGCCCGTGGTCGAAGTACAGTTCTTTGACTACATCTGGACCGCGTACATGCAGATTCGCGATGAACTCGCGACCATGCGGTGGCGCTCGAACAATCAGTTCAAGTCGTCGGTGGTGGTGCGCACGACGTACGGCGGCTACATCCGCGGCGCCATTTACCACTCGCAGACGGGCGCCTCGTTGTTCACGCACTGCCCCGGCCTGCGCGTGGTCTGCCCGAGCAACGCACTCGACGCCAACGGATTGCTCCGCACCGCCATTCGGTGTGATGACCCCGTCATCTTCCTCGAGCACAAGCACCTGTATCGGCAGACGTATAACAAATCGCAGTATCCCGGCCCGAACTTCATGATCCCCTTTGGCAAGGCGAAGATCGTGCACGAAGGGTCGGACGTCACCGTTGTCACGTACGGCGCGACGGTTCAGCGTGCGCTCGTGGCGGCAAAGGAAGTCGCCGAACGTGGCATTAGCGTGGAGGTGATTGACCTGCGCACGCTCTCCCCGTGGGACAAGGAGACCGTGTTCGCGAGCGTCAAGAAAACCAGCCGCGTGATTGTCGCATACGAAGATTCGCTCTCGTGGGGCTATGGCGCAGAAATCTCGGCGGCGATTGCCGACGAGTGCTTTGCGTGGCTCGACGCACCGGTGCGGCGCGTGGCGAGTTCCGACACTTTTGTCGGCTACGCGCCACAGCTCGAAGATGCCATTCTGCCGCAGGTGAGCACCTTTGTGGCGGCATACGAGGAGATCGCGGGCTACTGACCACAAGGAGAGCGACGATGCGCGGTCGGACGTGGAGTTTCGTCGTCGTACTCGCGACCATCGCGTGCTATCTGCCCCCGGGTTCGGGTGCCACGCTCATACCAACCACAGCCGCGCCCTCGGGTGCGGCTGTGGTCGTTCCGGCGCCAACTGCAACGCCTGCCCCGGCCGCGCAGAACCCGTCGCCGATGCAGGAACAGACGCGTCGGCACGAACGACTCGAGCAGCGCGACGACGACGGTGTGCGCTTCGAAATCCACGGCCTGTTGCCGAAACCGCTCGAGGTCTTCATTCCGCAACGGCTCATCGGCGCCGAGCGTGCAGACCTCGACCTTCATTTTATGGGCGGTACGTGGGTACCCAAGCGCGCCGGAGCAACGATGGCGCAGCCGGTGATCGTCGCCGCAACGTACCTCGGCGCTGGCTCCGGCGTGTACGCGCGCCCCTTTGCGGCCGATTCGTTGCTCTATGGAAGAATTCTCGATTCGTTACGCGTCCGACTCGCCACTGTGGCCGGCGCGCCACGAGTTCGTCGCGTGGTCCTGAGCGGCTGGAGCGCTGGCTACGGTGCCATTCGCGAGATTCTCCGGCGTCCCGAGAACGTGTCACGCGTAGATGGCGTGTTGCTCATCGACGGCATTCACGCGAGCTACCTCCCAGAAGGAAAGCCGCTCGCCGAGGGCGGCGTGCTCGACACGGCCGGGCTTGCACCGTTTGCGTCGTTTGCGCGACTCGCGATCGCTGGTCGCAAATCGTTTGTGATCACCCACTCGGAGATTTTCCCGGGCACTTTCGCCAGCACCACGGAATGCACCGACTGGTTGCTCAGCACTCTCGGCCTGAAGCGCACCCCCGTGCTCGAGTGGGGGCCGATGGGCACGCAACTGCTGAGCGACAGCAAGCTGGGCCGATTTGAGATTCTTGGTTTTGCCGGGAACACCGCACCGGATCACGTGGACCAGTTTCACGGCATCGCGACGTTTCTCGCGCGGGTACTCGCTCCGTAGGGGCTCAGACTGAGCGCACGTTATGTGATGCGCTTGCGTAACCGATAATGCGCCACGCCCCACTCCGTACCGTCGGCGTAGCCGAACAGCTCCTCGCACGCGAGAAAGAATAGCCGCCACCGGTGGTACCACTGCCGAGCATCGGAGCCGTAGTGGGCGCGCAGCACGGGCATCACCTCCGCGCGTCGCCGCGCAAGGTTTTCCCGCCATGCCGCGGCGGTCTTCTCGTAATGCGTACCGTCGAACCACCAGCGGTCTTCAACCTGTAAACTGGAATCGAGCCGCGGCAGCAGGTCCCACGACGGCATGATGCCACCCGTAAAGAAGTGTCGCGCCATCCAATCGTTGCGCCCATCTGTCTCAAAGGCATACGCATGTTGGCGGTGCGCGAACACATGAAGAAACACCCGACCATCATCGCGAAGCCACGACGCGACGCGCGCCAGTAATTCCGGCCAGTTCCGCATATGTTCAAACATCTCGACACTCACCACGCGGTCGAATGTCTCCGACGGCGCAAACGCATTCATATCCGCTGTCACGACACGCACGTTGTTGAACCCTCGGCTTTCAATATGCGCGCGTTGCGAGTGAGAGTTCGACACGACGGTAATGCGTGACGCGGGATAGCGCTGTGCCATGTACAGCGACAAGGATCCCCACCCACAACCAAGTTCCAGTACATCTTGACCATCGACGAGACCCGCATGCTCACACGTGCGAGCGAGCATCGCCGTCTCCGCAGCATCCAAATTGTCGACGCCGTGCGGCCAATAGCCGCTCGAGTACTTGAGCTGACGGCCAAGCGCCAGCTCAAAAAGCGCGGCGGGCACTTCGTAGTGTTGCGCGTTCGCGGCTTGCGGCACCGGCGCGATCGGCGCGGGATGCAGCGTGCCAATAAACTCCTCAAGCGACGCCCCCGCTACGGCGTCGCGTAAGCGTTCGGCACAGATCGCGCGAATCGCACGCCGCTCGAGCGCGGTGGGAATGTAGCCGCTCTCCGCGAGGGCGGCTCCAATGGTACTGATCATCGGCGTGCCGCGCCCGCAATAGCCGCTGGCTTTGCAAACGCCAGCTGCACGTCACCGATGGCACTCTCAAGAAATCCGCCCTCGGTGTAGCAGAGATAGAATTCCCACATCCGCATAAATCGGTCGTCAAAGCCCAACGCACGCACCTGATCGGCGCTCGCGAATATCCGCTCGCGCCACGCTCGTAGCGTATCCGCGTAGTGGAGTCCGATTTCGTTCGCGTGGGTCAAGCGCAGGTCGGTGTTGGCGCAGGCCCCGAGCAGCACGGCGACGGAGGGGATGTTGCTGCCTGGAAAGATGTGCTTCTTAATGAAATCCACGGACTGCCGCTGCGCGTCATACCGACGGTCCTCAACGGTAATAGACTGTAAGGCCAACTTGCCGTCTGGCGTGAGCAATGCGGCACACCGTTCAAAGAACGTTCGATAGTACTCATGGCCCACGGCTTCGATCATCTCGATGGAAACCACGCGATCAAAGGTACCGTCGAGATCGCGATAGTCTTTCAATACCACTGCAATGCGGTCAGAGAGTCCAGCGTCGAAGACGCGCTTCGTGGCGAGTTCCAACTGCTCGCGGGAGATGGTCGTCGTGGTCACTCGGCACCCGACCGTTTGCGCCAGGTACACGGCAAAGCCACCCCAGCCGGTGCCAATCTCGAGCACGTGGTGCTCCGAACGCACGTCGAGGAGCGCAATCATGCGATCGAACTTCGCAATGGAGGCCTCGCGCAACGTGGCCTCGGGATGTTCGAACACACCACAGGAATAGGCCATCGTGTCGTCGAGCATCAGCGAAAAGAACTCATTGCTGAGGTCATAATGCGCGGCGATGTTGCGTCGGCTACCGCCTCTGGAATTTCGATTCAGAAAATGCGCGACACGCCGCATCGGTCCTACCAGCCAATTCGCCCCGGACTCCATATTGGCCATCAGGTCGCGGTGGCGCGCCACAAGGCGCACCACACCGGTGAGGTCATCGGTACTCCACCACCCATCCATGTACGCTTCGCTCGCCCCGAGGCTGCCACCAAATGCCAACGATCCATAAAAGCGCCGATCGTGCACGGTCAGTGTGACGGCGGGCGCGAGCGTGTCTCCATAGCGACTCTCGCGATCACCGTCACGGACAATCAGGGCACCGTTCGCCAGAGAGTCAAACAGGCGGTCAACCACGCGATGAGCGATGCGATCAATCCAGAACATGAGTCTGTGAGCTGTTAGGGTGGGGATAGTACGGGACACGACGAAGCCACAATCGGAACGCGTTCCAGTAAATGCCAACGGCAACGCGGACGGTCATTAACGGATAGAGCAGGAGGGCACGCGCCAACGTCACGCCGGTAATGGGTTCGCGTCGCAACGACAGCGTGGCATCAAAGAGCGCATCGCGGCGGGAGAGATTCTGCATATGCACCGCTAGCCGTTCATCCGGCGGCGAAAACTGCCACACGTACTCCAACTCCATCGGGAAAAACGGCGACACATGGAACTGCTTGGGAAAGCGGTATCGTTGCACGCCACGCGGCGAAATGTGTTCGGCGTGCTCGCGTTGCAGGACATAAGAAAACCGTTCGTTCCACGGCGTATTCGTAATTTCCGCCACAATGGCTTCCACCGCTCCGCTGGCATCAAAGCAGTAGTAGAAACTCACGGGATTCATGACGAACCCCCAGTAGCGAAGATGCGTGAGCAGGCGAATGGCGCCGAGGGGACGGCGGCCGACGCGCGCTTCAACGAGATCACGCACGGCCGTATCGAGCGGAACTGCTGGATCGCCGAGGTAGTCCGCACGCCGGAACCAGGCGGGCGCGACGCGACGCGACGACCAGAACCACCGTCCGGCGAAGATCGTGCGCAGCTCGGAGAGGTCCACATACAGCATGAAGACCGGCACCCGCAGTGCGTGTGTCACCGGTGCACGCCGGCGATGGCGCACCACGCCTCGGTACAGCGCACTGTTCACGTGGTGCGCTGTCCGCAGCCGATCTCGTTGACGACAGCCAACGCGCTGGCCACACCGTCTTCGTGAAAGCCATTCCCCCAGTACGCGCCACAAAAGTGGGTGCCCCCGACGCCGCTGATCTCGCTGCGGCGAGCCTGCGCGGCAAAGCCTGCAAGCGTGTAGCGCGGGTGGTGATACACCACTCGGCCGAGCACACGGCTCGGAGCAATGGACTCCGTCCCATTCAACGTGACGCAATACGTCTCTGTGGTGCGGAGCGACTGCAGAATATTCATGTTGTACGTGAGCGACGCGCGCGCGCCTGCTTCCGGCGTGACGTGATAATTCCAGGCACCCCATGCCGCCCGTCGGCGCGGCAACACTGCGGTGTCGGTATGGAGCACGATCGTGTTCTCCTGATACGGTAACGCCCCGAGCACCGCCTGTTCGTCCGGTGTAGGGTCGGCGAGGAGACGAAGCGCTTGATCGCTATGGCATGCGAACACGACGCGGTCAAAGGACTCGCCATTCACGAGCACGGCGCCTGCGACGCGCGACACCGTCCGCACGGGAGTTCCGAGCCGAATGCGGTGTTCAAACGGCCGAATCAGTGCGCGCACATACTGATTCGATCCGCCCACGATGACCCGCCACTTGGGTTGCGTGCGCACGGAGAGCATGCCGTGGTTCTCAAAGAACCGAATGAAGAATTCGGCCGGCATGTCGAGGACTTCGGTGCGCGGCACTGACCAGAGCGCCGAACCGAGCGGCTGCAGGTAGTTCTCACGAAACTGCTGATGATAGTGGCCCTGTTCGAGCAATTCCCCAAGCGTCACATTGCCAAGCCCCGCCCGCAAGGCGAGCACCGACTCGCGATTGAAGCGCACGACGTCCCCCAACATTCGCCAGAAGGCAGGACGCAACGCGTTCGTGGGCTGCGCGAACAACGTGCGAGCACTGTGGGGATTGTATTCGAGTCCCGTGCGATCGTTGCGAACGCTGAAACTCATGTCGGTGGGCTGCGACGCCACACCAAGCGACCGGATCAGTTTCGTAAAGTGCGGATAGTTCGTTTCGTTGAAGACGATGAAGCCAGAATCCACGGCGACGGGTCCCGCCGGCGTCTCGATCGTCCACGTATGGACATGTCCGCCCACGCGCTGATCCGCCTCAAACACCGTGATCTCGTGTGCTGGGTGCAACGCATGAGCCGCCACTAGTCCGCTCACCCCACTCCCAACAATTGCGATGCGCATCAAACCTCCGCGAGCACCCGGGCGGGCACCGGGTGCAGGCTATGAATGATGCCGAGCTGCTCGAGCAGCCGAAGTCCGTAATACGTGACATCGAGTTCCCACCAGAAGAACCCTTGGCGCGTGGCCCCTGGATAGCGGTGGTGGTTGTTATGCCACCCTTCCCCGAGTGTGACCAGCGCGAGCACGAAACTGTTACGACTATCATCGGCCGTGTTGTAGCGGCGGGTCCCCATCGTATGCGCTAATGAATTGATGACGCAGGTTCCGTGGAACAGCACGACCGTACTGATGAGAAACCCCCAGACAAACAGCTGCGCGCCACCGATCAGCCACAGCGTCAGCGCCAACGCGGCGGGCGCGAACAGGTCGTAGCGATCGAGAAATTTTAATTCCGGATAGCGCGCCAGATCACGCACTTGCTCAAAGTCGGTTGGAAAGTTGACTGGCGACGTGATCCAGCCCACATGCGCCCACCAGAACCCGTGCTCTCGCGGCGAATGCACGTCCTGCGCCGTGTCCGCAAATCGGTGATGGTTGCGATGATGAGCGGCCCACCACAGGGGTCCTCGCTGCGTGGCACTCGCCCCGATGACCGCGAAGACGAACTGCGCAGCGCGTGAGGTTTGAAACGTGCGATGCGAAAAGTAGCGGTGATAAAAGCCCGTGATCGCGAACATCCGCACGAGATACAGGCCGATGGCGGTCGCAACCGCCGCAGGACTCCATCCCACCCAGATGACCGCCACGCACGCCAGATGCATCAGCGCGAAGGGGATGATGCGAAGCCAGTCGATCCGATGCTCCGTTTCGATTGCGGCGGGATTGACGGCGGTATCCATCCACGCCCAAAGACTGCGCAACAGGGAAGGCATGTAATAATGAATTGACGACAGTATTGAGGAACCCGCGCAAGCAACTTGAGTTCACTAACAGGTGACGCCAGCAAACGGTTCCGCTCGCGAAGCAGGAAGAAGACGAAGTACCTACCCAATAGTTTGACGACTGTTGTACTCGCAAGCACGGGACCACGCGACCAAGGGAGCGCACGCCGACACGGCGCTCCCATCGTGATGAATAGGTGTTACTTTTTACTTATGACACGCCTTCTCCTCGTCCTGATGGCCATGGTACTTCAACAGCCGGTCGCACGATTTCCCGCCGTGGTATCGAGCAACCTCGAGGGCAAGTCTTTTGACTTACCCCGTGATTTTGCGGGCGACCGCAATGTTGTCTTTGTGGCATTTCTGCAGAAACAGCAGGCCGATGTCGATACATGGATGCCGTTCGTCAAACCACTCGTATCGCGCACACCGGGCACCGAGTTCTACGAACTCCCGACGATCAAGAAGATGATCGGGCTGATGCGGTGGACGATCAACAGGGGAATGTCCGGTGGCATTCCTGACCGTGGCGCGCGCGACCGGACCATCACGCTCTACATCGACAAAGCCCCGTTCAAAGAATCACTCCAGGTGACCGACGAGAACACGATTCACGTGTTCATCGTGGACAAGGCCGGCGCGATACTTTGGCGCACCACCGGGCGGTTCTCCGAGGAGAAGGGCGCCGCACTCGCGGCCGCGCTCATCGCGAAGTAGGGCGAATCTTCTTAAAACACCAGCGGGCCGGCGCAGACGATGCGCCGGCCCGCCGTCATTTCGGCGCCCTAGTGACGCTCGAAAATTGCTTTCCCGCCCACGACCGTCATCAGCACCTTGGCCTCGCGGATCGTTTCCGGCGCGATCTTCGTGAGATCTTTGTCGATCATCACGAAGTCAGCGAGCATTCCCTTGGCGAGTACGCCGCGCTCTTTCTCGGCGAAGCCCGCATACGCGCCACCGGCGGTGTAGGCGCGCAACGCCTGCTCCACCGTAATCTTTTGTTCCGGATACCATCCACCGGGGTGCTTGTCGTCGAACGTGCGGCGCGTGACAGCCGCATAAATGCCAATGAGCGGAATCGGAGGCGCCACGAACCAGTCGCTGCCAAAGGCCATGGGAGCCTTGGCGTCGAGCATCGACTTGAACGCGTACGTCGACTTGCTCCGTTCGGTCCCAATCACGCGCTCCACAAATCGCCCGTCGTCAATCGCGTGATACGGTTGCATCGACGGAATCACACCGAGCTGGCCGAAGCGCGCGATATCAGCAAAGGTCGGGTGCTGCGCATGCTCAATGCGGAAGCGTCGATCCCGCGCGCCATTTTCCTTGGCCACGCGCTCAAAGATGTCGAGCTGCATCCGAATTGCGCGGTCGCCAATGGCGTGCACCGCAAGCTGGAGTCCGGCTTTGTCACCTGCCGACGTCCACTCATACAAGTGCTCGGGGGTGTTCACCATCAATCCTTTGTCGTTGGGATTGTCGGTAAACGGTTCGAGCATCAGCGCCGTGTGTGACCCGATGGAACCGTCCACAAACCCTTTCAGCCCGCCAATGCGCAACCATTCGTCGCCGCGCCCCTTGGCTTTGACTTCGTCGGCGAGTCGCTTCCAGGTGGAAATCGGGACGTACGCATAGATGCGGGTGCGCAGTTTGCCAGCCGCATGCGCGCGACGGTACACCTCGAGGTCGTTCCAGTCGCCCATCGCCTGAACGGCGGTCACCCCCTGCTCGGCCACATAAGTCATGGCGGCATCGAGGGCACGATCATTCATGACGGCGGGCGCGACTGGAATGGCGCGCGCAACAATACTGAAGGCGTTGTCCTTGAAAATGCCGGTCAGCGCGCCGCTCGCGTCGCGGACAATCGTGCCGCCGCTCACGTCCTTCACGTCGCGCGTGACGCCCGCGGCTTTGAGCGCCGCGCTGTTCGCGAGATTCATGTGGCCGTCGAGGCGGTTGATCCAGACGGGGGTATTCGGCGTGACCGAGTCGATCCATTCCTTGTGCGGTAACTCGCCGCCCCAGTTTTCGTGATCCCAATCGCCATTGAGAATCCACGCACCCGCGGGGACCGTCTTGGCGAACGCGGCAATCCGCTGCACGAATTCCGCTTTGGTCTTGGCATCGCGCAACTTCACCGACTGCAGCGCAAAGCCGCCGTCGAGAAAGTGTACGTGCGCATCGGTAAAGCCCGGTGTCACCATCGCGCCGTGCGCATCGATCACGCGGGCGGAGCTGGGCGCGAGTTTCTTGATCTCCGCGCTCGATCCCACCGCAGCAATGCGGTCACCCGCGACGGCGAGGGCATCGGCCCAGGGGCGGCGGGTATCCCCGGTCCAGACGCGAGCGTTGACAACAGCGAGGGTGATCACGGCGGTCTGGGCCAAAGGGTGCATGGGTTAGCGGCCTTTTTCGATCGCGTCGCGCACGTCGAGAAGAATCTCGAAATACAGCTGCTCGCGGCGGTAGGCAAAGTCGAGTTGTTGTTGCGCTTCAACGGCACCGGACGCTTTGGCGCGCTCGAAGGCCTCAGAGTACATCTCCTCGAGGTTCGTCAGAATGCGTTCGCGGGAGCGGGACATACGGGTTCTCTCCTGAATGGCCGTTGGCGTGAGCCGCGGCGGTTCAATGGGTGCCGGCACTGCCGGGCCCTTGGGTGAATCGAGCAGTAGTTTTTTCGCGGCGCCGAGCATCATGCGGCGCGCATTGAGCGGATCGGTCATCTCAAAAAAGATAGCGCGGCGCGCTACTGTACGCCGCGCTGCGAGAGGAGGCGCGCGACGGACGCGTCGTCCTCGGCAAAGGGGAGCAGCGATGCCAGCACATGCGGCTCACTGTCTCCTTCCACCGCCATCAGCGCCGGTGGATGACCTCCACCGCCCGACGGCCTCTGGGTCTCCGAGCGCCGATCTACTTCAATGACCGCACGCACCGGCACGGTGCCCTCTGGCGTAATCCGCCGGATGCGCACCACTGGGCCGCTGGTCATGACGCGTTCGTACAGGGTGAGCGAGAATGGCATTCTGAATGGGTTGGTGGCGACTCGCGAAGTTCGTGCCTCGGCGCCTCTCGCGCAAGCGGTTCCTTCAGGGCTTGAGTCGATGAAAAATCGCCTCTTCCACCGGTTGGCCGTCGCGGAGATGCTCCACCACAATCCGGTCGAGCAGCGCGGGAGTCACCGCTCCATACCAAATCCCTTCGGGATACACCGCCATCACCGGGCCACCGTCGCAGACACCCAAGCAGGGGGCCTCGGACCGTTTGACCCGACTGGGGCCGAATAACAGCCCCTCGCGGCGAAGCAGCATCGCCAGCTGGGAGTACAGGGCGCGGCCCCCGCGCTCATTGGAGCAGAACCCGCCCGTGCAGACCAGCACGTGGCGCGAATACGGCTCCATGACGGGAAGAGGCATAGGGGCGGGATGGGAGGCGAAACGACGAACGCTTCACCAATGTTAACAGGTGACGGGCGCCGAATGCGGCGCCCCCACTTCCCGAGCCCGCTTCCTGTTTCCCACGTCGAATCTCATGAAGAACGATCGCCCCGGCTCCGCAGACGAAATCCGTCACGACCTGAACATGACCATGCACTGGCGCGGCGGCTGGCGCTTTGAATCCGCGCGCGCGGACGGGCCCTCCATCCTGATGGACGGCCATTCCAAAGACGCCCCGAGTCCGCCAGAAGCGCTCATCAGCGCCCTCGCCGCCTGCACGGCAATTGACGTTGTGGCGATTCTCGAAAAGCGCCGCACCGAACCAGTCGCCGTCGAAGTGGCCATCCGCGCAGAGCGCTCCGACGACAAGCCGCGCCGCATCACCAAGGTGCACTTGGCGTATCGCATCACGGGATCGAACATCGATCGTGCGCAGGCGGAGCGGGCTATCGACCTCGGTGTCACCAAGTACTGCACGGTCCGCGATTCGCTTGACCCCGAAATGCCGGTGCTCTGGTCGCTGGAGCTCGTCGAAGGCTAGCGGGAGAGTTCGCGCAGTGCGTGGCGGAGCTCAGGCAGCAGAACGCGGGTGAGCGCCAGCTCAACCGCAGCGGCTGACCCTGGCATAGATACCACCAGCTTTCCGTTGGCACCACCGGCCACGGCGCGGCTGAGAATCGCGGCCGTCCCCACCTGCTCCTGAAACGACAGCAGGCGAAACAGCTCGCCAAAGCCAGGCAGCTCTTTTTCGAAGAGCGGCCGGACGGCCTCAACCGTTCGGTCGCGGGAGCCCAATCCGGTGCCCCCCGAGAGCAACACGGCATCCACATCTGCGCGGTTGAGCAGTGCGGCCACATGCTCGCGTACGCGCACTTCGGCGTTCGGGAGCAGCGCCGTGTCCGTGACCAGATGCCCCGCCTCTGCTACCAACCGCGCCATGAGCGGGCCGCTGACGTCCGTTTGGACGGTACGGGAATCGGTCACTGTCACCAGCGCGCAGCGCACCGGCGCACGTGCCTCACCCTCGGCGCGGTGGCCGCGCGTCCCTTCGGGAACCCCTGTACCGGTCATGAATGCGCCTGGGATGTCATGGCGCGAAAGCTGGGAGCGCTCCGCGGCGCTGGCAAGGTCGCCTATCTTTATAATGGTTCTGTCGCGCCGTTGTCGCGCACTCGCCGTCCTCACGCCCAACCGTGAAACCCACTATGTCGCTCGCCGATATCCGCCGCGAATACACCTTGCAGTCGCTCACGGAGAGCGACGTCGACGCCGATCCATACCGCCAGTTCCACGTCTGGTTTGAGCAGGCGAGTCGCGCCGAAATTCTCGAACCCACGGCGATGTCGCTGGCGACCGCCACGGCGGACGGTGCGCCATCAGTGCGCGTCGTCTTGCTGAAAGGTGCGGACGAGCGCGGCTTCGTCTTTTTCACCGACTACCGGAGCCGCAAAGGGCGCGAGCTCGACGCCAACCCGCAAGCCGCATTGTGCTTTTTCTGGGATGCGTTGCAACGGCAGGTGCGGATCACCGGCACGGTGCAACGCGTCTCCCCCGGCGAGTCGGCAGAGTATTTCCGTTCGCGGCCGCACGGAAGCAAGGTGGGCGCCTGGGCGTCGCACCAGAGCGATCCGCTCGATTCGCGTGCCCATCTCGAGCGCGAGGTGGCCGAATATTTTGCCAAGTATCCCGAAGGGGCGGACGTGCCGTTGCCGCATCACTGGGGCGGATATCGCGTCGTGCCACACGTGATTGAGTTCTGGCAGGGGCGCGAAAGTCGTCTCCACGACCGCGTGGTGTATTCGCGGGATGCGAACAGCGCTGCGCCTTGGACGCTCGGCAGGCTTTGGCCGTAGCGGTCGTTTCGTTGCCGAGCCGCGGCGACATCGCCGTCGCCGTTTCTGTGGTGCCGTTGTAGCCGCTCACGCCTGAGCGGCTACGCCCAATCCTTGGGAATGGCCTTCAGCTCGAGCAACAGCTTGCAGTAGCTCTCGTAGCGCGCGGTGGATATGACACCGGATGCTACGGCTGCCCGCAACGCGCACCCGGGCTCCGTCTCGTGCTGGCAGTCGCCGTATTTGCACTCGCCCAGGTACGGAGCGAACTCGGGAAAGCAGCGGTCCAGATTTTCTGGAGGCAGCCCCCACATCCCTACTTCGCGGAGGCCGGGGGTGTCCACCACAAATCCGCCGCCCGCGTCGGGGAGCGGCACGAGCAAGGCACCGACGGTAGTGTGCCGCCCCTTGTTGACCGACTCGCTGATCTCGCCCGTGCGAAGATCCAGTCCGGCAAAGAGCGCATTGAGCAACGACGACTTGCCCACACCGCTCGGGCCGCTGAGCGCTGTGGTGCGGCCGGCCAGCACATCGTGGAGCGCCGCCATCCCGATATTCTGCTTCACGCTGGTGCGATGCACGGTGTAGCCAGCTTTCTCATACGGGGCGACCAGCGCATCGAGTGCGGCAGGCCCGTCAATGAGATCGACTTTATTGAACACAATATGCGCCTGCAGGTCGTTGCCTTCGGCAATGACGAGAAAACGGTCGAGCATCCGTACGTGCGGTTCCGGCTTTGCCGCCGCGAACACCACCAGCACTTGATCGACATTCGCGGCGACCACGCGTTCGCCACGCGCGTTCCCTGGCGCGCGACGCGCGAGCACCGAGCGCCGCGGATGAATGGCCGTAATGGACCAGCCCGCACCCCCACGTTCGTCGGGCTCCACGGTGACATCATCTCCCACGGCAAGCTTCAGCGGCGCGCCTTCTTGCTTCAGCCGACCGCGCATCGCCGCATCGTGGGTCGCGCCGTCGGCTGTGCGCACGCTCCACACGCCGCCGGTGCCATTGAGAATCACGCCGCGCAACTCGCTCATGATGCGTCCTCTTCACGCATCACGTCAAACCAGCGGCGGGAGCTCTGGCCGTCGCGCACGACAATCAGCGCGTCCAGCGCACGTTTTGCCTCTTCGAGTGTCATGTCGCCGAGCAGTTGCTCGGCTTCTTCGGCGGTCTCGCCCCACGCCAAGAACTCGGACTCGAGGTGACCATCCACCTTTTGCGCACCCAGTCGCGACCACTGCACGAAGAGCAGGTAGGCGGCATAGGGCTGCGCGGCGTCATCGCTCACATCCGTCAGAACATCCACGCTGTAACTCACGCCATCCTTCCCCTCAAGCGCCGCGGGGCGCGCGTGGACAGCCGCGTAGCCCCGGACGGTGGTCTCATCCCCAGCGGACGGATCGGGCGGAAGGAACTGCCCGTGCGTCACGTGCGCGACACGGGGCGAGCCGACGTCCCAGACGTTACTTCGCGCAGAATGTTGCCGGTAATAAACCACAGATTGGCCGGCCGCTCCGCGAGCCGACGCATCAGATACGGATACCACTGCGTGCCAAAGGGCACGTACACGCGCAACCGGTATCCGTCGCGCACAATCTGTGCCTGTAGGTCACGCCGAACACCATACAGCATTTGGAACTCAAAACGATCGGCCGCAATGCCGCGCTCGCGCGCAAACCGTATGGCTTCCGTGATAATCACTGCATCGTGCGTGGCGAGCCCCGCGTAGTTGCCGCGTTCCATCAGCGTTTTCATGCACGACACATAGTGCGCATCGACATCGCGCTTATCGGGAAACGCCACCGTGGCGGGCTCCAAATACGCGCCCTTGCAGAGACGCACGCGGCATCCAAGCGCGATGGCCTTTTCGACATCGTCTGTGGTGCGGCGCAGTGCGCTCTGCAACACAATGCCCACCTGCTCGCGATAGCGGGGGTACAGCCGTTGTTCAAAGAAGTCGATCGTGCGCTGCGTATACGCGCTCGACTCCATATCGAGACGCACAAACGATCCGTGCGTCCTCGCTCGCTCGAGGATGGAGGACACAATCTCTTCGCACAGCGCGTCATCAATATCTTGCCCCATCGCGGTCATCTTGAGCGAGACGTTCGCATCGAGTTTCTTGGCGGCAATCGCGTCCAAGAGCTCGAGGTACGCCGTGCCGGCCGCGCGCGCTTCACCGGCGTTGGTCACACTCTCGCCGAGGAGATCGAGCGAGGCGGTAATCCCCTGGGCGTTGAGGTCAGCCACAGCCGCGGTGGCGGTCGCAATCGTTTCGCCCGCGACGAACCGCGACGCCATCGCCTTGGCGAAGCCGTTGTTACGAACGAAACGGAAAATGGTCGCCTGACGCGACAGAAAGAGCAGGAAGATGCGAAACATGTTTTATAAGTTATGGAATGATGCGGGTCGCGATGGCAAGCGGAGCGGTCACACGCCCCACGGGGTACCGCTTATCGCCGAGCGCGGCGAGCGCGGGGTCGAGCACGTTCCAGGTCAAGAATCCATCATCGGTTTGCGGATCGAGCAGCACCGCGGCCAACACGCCAAGTGGTTGTGCCGTTCGCACAAGATACGAGCCGGCCGGCAGCGCGAGTGCCGCCGCGGTTTCCCACCGACCTTCGAGTCGGACTTCGGCGTGCCCTTGAAACGGGCGGGCCGCGCGCACGACGGAATCGACGGCGAACGTCGCACCGGTCACGCGCGCATCCGCCAGCAGCTGTTCCACCACAATCCCGTGCAGGCGTAAACGCGCGAGTAACGAGTCGGCAGCCGGTCCGGCAGAAAATGTGTAGGCCACGGGGAGATCCGCGCTCACTGTGGCGTCAAAGCGATCACGCACTGGCATCTTAGCGCTCACCATCTTGCCGGTCCGAGCAAAGCCACAGCGCACGCCGGGTTCACTCAATGGCCAGGCGCAGCTTCCACGACCGCCGCCAGCGCCACCAGCGCCGCGACCAGCCGTAGGATCACCACCGCGGCCACCGCTGCCGGCACGCCCCGCCCCCGCGCCACCGGCCCGCGCGGCGGCCGCGCGCGCCGCCAGTTCCGCACGTGCGGCTGGGAGCGTATCGAGCGGTTCTTCAATGACAACCTGCATCGACGAATGCTTGGTCATTTCCGCACGCACCGGCACCGAACGAATCTTCCCCGCCATCAACGCCGCATCGGATGCGCGGGTGATGGCCAGCACGCTCTTTGCACGCTCCGCCACCAGCGACAGGGCCTCCTGCACAAACGCGTACGTGCTCAACACACGACGCTCAAACGGATCGTGCGAATAGGCCTCGCTCAGCAACGAGAGGCGGCCGCGTAGCCCATAGTAGTTGGTGCCGTATCGCGGCTTATGCTCGTACGTACTCCAGTTCTTGCCTTCACCCGGAGCGGCAGGCCCTTCGTCGCCAGTGAAGTTGCCGTAGTCGAACACTTCGTACTTGTGTCGGGTGCGCATACGCTGACGAATCACCGGCAACAGCGAGTCGCGCACAAACGCGCCTCCAAACGAACCCCCAGCAATGGCCGCCGCCGGGTGCAGCGACGGTGAATAGGTCACCGCGTAGCCGTGATAGCTGCCGTCCGTCGTATGCAGATCCACAAACAGGTCAGGATCCCACGCATTAAACATTGCCAGCGACGCGCGCGTCTCAGGCGCTTCCGTCTTGACATAGTCGCGATTCAAATCCAGTTGCTGACCGTTGGGGCGCTGCCCCACCATCTCCGGACCGTTCTGCGCGCCACGGTTCTGCGCCTGCGGGCGAAACACTTCATTGCCGTCGCCATTGTAGATGGGCACGGCAATGAGCACGATCGAATCGAGTACGTTCGGCTTCTTGGAAAACAGCAGATCGCGCAGCAGTGCCTGCAGTGCTTCCTTCCCCTCAACCTCCCCGGCGTGAATGTTCCCTTGGATGTACACCACCGGGCGACCGAGGCGCCGCGCCTCCTGCGGCGTCGTCACCAACGGGCGTGAGGCAATCACATAGGGAATGTCACGACCCTGCGACGTCTTGCCGATGCTTCCCACACGAATGACCGCGCCGCGCGCTTGCAGCGAATCGAGAAAGGCGACCACGTCCGCGTGCGTGGACGTTTCCATGTATTTCGTTCGCTCAGCGCGCGTCTGTTGTGCGGCCGCGCGAGCGATTGGCACGCAGAGTCCAGCGAGCACCAGCACCACGAGCCCGAATGCCCGGGCTCCCCGTTCGTTACCGCGCATGCCTGCGCTCCACTGTGTATGTGATATCGGCGCGCTCAACCAACAGGCTTGCCGGTCTTGGGATAAAATGTCGCGCCCGACGCAGCCATCTCTCGCAGGCGGGCGCAGGGTTCAAACCGTCCGGGATACTTCGCGTTAAGCGCGTCGAGCCGTCGGACCAACTCGGCGGCACCCAGCGCGTCGGCGTAGCGGTAGGGTCCGCCACGGAACGGCGGAAAGCCAATGCCGAACACTGCTCCGACGTCACCGTCGCGCGGCTGCCGTACGATGCCTTCTTCCAGGCAGCGCACCGCTTCGTTCACCATCGCCAGCGCACAGCGCTCCTGCACATCGGCAAGCAGCGCCGGCGTCACCGTCTGACGCTGCGCCACACCGAGGACGGCGTACACCGATTCGTCCACGCCGCTTCGCTTACCGGCATCGTCGTACGAGTAAAATCCGCTTTTGTTTTTTCGGCCGAGTCGGCCCGCGGCGAGCACCTTGCCGATCGCGGCATTCTGCGGCACACGATCGCCGAAGGCGGCGCGCATTACGGCGCCAGATTTCCCCGCGATGTCGAGCCCCACTTCGTCGAGCAGCGTCACAGGACCAACAGGGAAACCAAAGGTCAGCATCGCACGGTCAATCGCGTCCACCGGCACCCCTTCGTCGAGCATGAGGCCGGCTTCGTTGATGTACGGAGCCAAAATGCGATTGGCAAAGAATCCCGGTGCGTCGTTCACCACGATCACCGTCTTCCCCAGCTTGCGCCCGAAGGCCACCACCGTTGCCGTCACCTCGGGTGCCGTCTGCGGCGTCACGATCACCTCTAGCAACGGCATCTTGTGCACGGGCGAGAAGAAATGCATGCCCACCACGCGCTCCGGCCGTGTGCTGCCTGCGGCAATCTGACCAATCGGAATCGTGCTAGTATTCGACGCAAAGATCGCCGACGCACCGAGGTGCGGTTCGAGTTCGGCGAGCACTTGATGCTTCACACCCAAATCCTCGAACACCGCCTCGATCACCAACGGCACGCGCCCAAAGCCGGTGTAATCCACCGTGCCCGACACGAGCGACAGTTGATCCTCAAACTGCACACGTGTGATCTGCCGCTTGGTGAGCCGGTCCTTGAGCACGTCGCGCACCGCAGCGAGACCGCGTCCCACTTGCTCGTGTTTCGTGTCCTTGAAGCGCACCGGAATGCGCTGCATCGCTGAGATGGCGGCAATCCCTGCCCCCATGAATCCTGTGCCCAGCACGCCGATGTTCGGTACGGGGCGGGGCTTCACCGTCGCGTCCGCCACGCCCGAATCCCGCTTGAGCGAGGTCGTCGCGTAAAACAGGAAGATCAGTTCTTTCGACACCGCCGTCGCGGACATCTCGCCGAACAAGCGCGCTTCTTCGGCAAATCCCTGTTCGCGCGTGCCGTGATAGCCTGCCGCCACGGCGTCGAGCGCCGCCAGCAACGCGGGATAGTTGCCGCGCGATTTCTTGAGCGTCATCTCGCGCGCCTGCCGAAAAACTAGCGCACGACCGAGCGCATTGTCTTCGAGCACCAATTCTTTTGCGCCGTGCTTCTTGTCTTCGTGCCGGCGTGCCCCGGCCGCAATCTCGCGAGCGCGCTGAATCGCCACGTCGCGCAGAACGGCGGGATGCACCAACTCATCCACGAGACCAATCTGCAGCGCCTTCTTGGCGCGGATGTTCTTCCCCGTGAGAATCATGTCGAGCGCCACCTGCAGCCCCACCGTGCGCGGCAGACGCTGCGTGCCCCCCGCGCCTGGGATCAGCCCGAGCTGCACTTCGGGAAGCGCGAGCACGGTCTTGGGGTTGTCGGTGGCAATGCGATACGCGCAACTCAGCGCCGCTTCAAGCCCGCCGCCAAGACACGCGCCGTTGATGGCCGCGACAATCGGCGCGCGACATTTCTCGAGTCGGAACATGGCTTGATGCCCCGTCCCACTCGCACGCTCCGCATCCTTGGCGGACGTGAAATCCAGAAAGGCGTCGATATCAGCGCCCGCAATAAACGTGTCCGGCTTTCCACTGATCAACACTGCAGCGGTGATGGCCGGATCCTGTTCAATGCGCGCAAGCATGGCTTCGAATTCCGCGATTACCGCCGCCGAGAATTTATTGATCGGTTCATTCGGCAAGTCGAACGTGATGACGGCCACGCCGCCATCCATCACCAGAGAGAGGGCGTTGTTCATACGCGCTCCACGACCATCGAAAAGCCGAGACCGCCCGCCGCGCACACCGTCATGAGGCCGAACTGCCCACCGCGACGCGCGAGTTCGTTGACGAGCGTCGTGGTGATGCGTGCACCCGTCGCGCCAAAGGGATGCCCAATCGACAGCGAGCCCCCCAGCACGTTCAGCTTGCTGCGATCCACCGTCCCCACCGGCGCCGACACCCCGGCCCGCGCCGCCCATTCCTTGGATTCAAAACCGCGCAAGTTCGACAACACCTGCGCCGCAAACGCCTCGTGCATTTCCACGAGATCCATGTCGCGCAACGTCAGGCCGGCCCGCTGCAGCGCAATCGGAGCGGCCAACACCGGCGCCTGCAACAATTGCTCACCGGGATCCAGCGCCGCATACGCGTAGCTACGGATGTACGCGATGGGCTCGTACCCAAGCGCCTTGGCTCGCTCCTCGCTCATCAGAAGCACCGCCGCACCACCATCCGTGAGTGGCGACGCGTTGCCGGCCGTCACCGATCCGTATTTTTTATCGAACACGGGCCGCAGCGAGGCGAGCTGCTCGAGCGACGAATCGCTCCGCACGCCATTATCGACCGTCATCGCCTGCTCGTATTTGGGCGGCAGATACACCGGCGCAATCTCCGCCGTGAGTCGACCGTCAGCCGTTCCCTTGGCCGCATTCTGGTGCGACGCCAGCGCGAGCGCGTCCTGCTCCGCGCGCGGTACCTGATTGATCTTCGCCATCTTCTCGGCGGACTGCCCCATCGATTCGCCCGTCGTTGGCTCAGCAATCGCCGGCGTAATCGGAATGAAGTCCTTGGCGCGCACCTTCGAGAACGCCTGCAGCCGCTGGCCGATCGTCTTGGCCTTGCTCGCCGCGACCAACGCATCACTGAAGCCGCGCGAATGCAGAATCGGCACATTCGAGAGCGACTCCGCTCCGCCAGCAATCGCAATGTCGGCGTGGCCGAGCATGATTTGATCGGCGGCGTCAGTGATGGCTTGATTGGCCGACGCGCAGGCTCGGCTCACACTCCACGCCTGCACTCCCTTGGGGAGCAGCGGCATCAGCGCCACTTCGCGCGCAATGTTCGGCGCGAGCACGGAGGGAATGACGGTCCCGAACGTCAATAGATCGAGCGACGCCGGGTCGAGATTGGTGCGGTGGATCAGCTCCGTCACGGCGATCTTGCCCAACTCGATCGCCGTGAACCCTTTGAGCGTGGTCCCCGCTTTCGCAAATGGTGTGCGAACGCCGGCGATAATCGCGACTCGGCGTCCGCGAGGGGGAGTGGTCATAGTCCGTGGAAATTACGGCTCGGCCACCGTCCCTGCCATTGGGGCACCTACTTCAGGCGCTCCTGGATCTCGTTAATCACGTCCTTATAGCGGAGCAAAATGCGGCTCCACGACTGGAACGCCTCGTCATCCTTGGCGCTCTTGGCAATGTACGAGTGCTCGCTCACCAGCTTCACCGTGTAGCGCAACGGCGAGGTCGTGGCCTGCTTTACGATGATGCGGGTGCGGATGATGCAGCATTCCTGCACACTCGTCACGTTCCAGCCCGTGCGGATGTAACCGGTCTCCTTGTCACTCAGTTCCAGCACGTCAAAGTAGTTCGTGACGATCTGGCCCAGAATCTTCCACGCGTCGGATTCCGTGCGCTTTTCGTTGACCGCCACGGCAAAGTTGACGTTCGCTTGGTCGCTCTCGGTGGACATCGACCACGAGCCGTCGCCGTTGAGTTTGGCCACGTCGGCGTCGAGCGGGAGCGGCGAGCCGTTGTCGCGCAGGCAGTATTCTTTGGTCCACGTGATGTAGGCGGGTGCGCGCGCTTCCACGACCACACACTGCCCTTCGCGCACCACAATCCGCTGGGCACCCACGCCCACTCGGCGGCCAGCCACCCACATTTCGGCCGTCTCTGGCTCCGGACGTACTTCAAAGGCACGGTCCGAAAGCAAGAGTCGATCCTGCAACTGCGGCAGCTGAATCCCTTCGCGCACGCAGTACTGCTTTTCCACGGGCATGTAGCCGGCACGCGAGGCCTTAACCGTCGTGCAGCCATTGGGCGGAATCACCACCTCGGCAAAATCTTCGCCGTACTTTACGCCATTAATGTCAATCTGCGAACCACCGGGAGATACGCGCACCAGCACCACGCGCTGGTTGAG
Organism: Gemmatimonadota bacterium; assembly: GCA_026387915.1. Taxonomy (NCBI): domain Bacteria; kingdom Pseudomonadati; phylum Gemmatimonadota; species Gemmatimonadota bacterium. The sequence goes on along the minus strand of JAPLKS010000018.1, from coordinate 64,745 downwards.
CACAATGTCGTCCGCTTCCGGCGGCGTCGGCTGGCCTTCGCGGTTGGCATACGTGCGCGTCACCGTCTTGAACCCTTGCGCCTTCACCTCAAGGGTCCGCTGCGTCCCCTCTTTGACGGCAATGTAGCTCGTCACTTTGGGGTTGAGGCTCTGGTTGTTATCGAGCGTCACGCTGACGTCGGCCGGACTCACCGTCAGCTTGACCATGCGGTCTTTGAGCTGAATGAGAATCGGCTTTTTGGCGGCCACGTCCACCGCCGTGACGTCGCGCACCACCGTCACAAAGCCGGGCGCCACGGCCCACACACGCTGAAAACCGTTGTCCGGCAGCGTCAGCACCGCGGAGCCCACACCAAGACGCGTGGTATCGGTCGGCGTTGCACCGACCTTGTAGAGAACCGCGCTCGCGGGCTCAGCGGCCAGGCTCACCTGCTTGGGACCGCAGGCGGTGGCAGTCACTGAAAGGGCGCTCACCAACAGCGCGGCAATCTTCTTGTGCATCACGAACCTCCATCAATTCGCTGGACATGGAGACGCGCGGAGTAGACGACGGGCTGGGGGCCTCCGCACCATCATTGGCTCGAAACTAATGCCACCCCTCGCGCGCGGTAACCTCCCTCGCCCGCACCGGCCTTCGCGCTGGCGGCGGCCCCATGCTACACTCCCCATATCCCCTCGATTCCGGACCCCCGTGCTCCCCTCCCGAGCCGAACTGCTCTCCCGCGCCACGGAACGTCCGGCCGACCTGCTGGTGATCGGCGGCGGCATTACGGGCGCGGGGATTGCCCGCGACGCCGCGCTCCGCGGCCTGCGCACGGTACTCGTAGAGCGGGACGACTTTGCCAGCGGCACCTCCAGCCGCTCCTCTCGCTTGGTGCATGGTGGGGTCCGCTACCTCGAGCACGGCTATCTGCACTTGGTGTTTGAGTCGAGTCGCGAGCGACGCATCCTGCACGAGATCGCCCCGCACCTCGTTCACCCGCTGCAGTTCACCTGGCCCGTCTACCGCGGCGCTCGGCTCCCGCGCTGGAAAATCGTCGCGGGCCTCTGGCTCTACGATCTGCTCGCCCTCTTTCGCAACGAACATCCGCATCGAGCGCTCAGTGCGCACGGAGTGCTCGAGGCGGAACCCAACCTCCGACACGACGCCCTCACTGGCGGCGCGAGCTACTTCGACGCGGCCACCGACGACGCGCGCCTGACCCTCGCCAACGTCGTGAGCGCGGCCAACGCCAACGCCGCCACGCTCAACTACGTGGAAGTCACGGCGCTCCGATTCACCGGCGACCGTGTGTCCGGCGCCCAGATCCGCGACCGCGCCACTGGCGAAAGCGCCGAGTTGCAGGCGCGGGTAGTCGTCAACGCGACAGGGCCGTGGACCGGCACCATCGCACAGATGGAGGATCCGAACGCCCCGCCGGCGCTACACGGCTCCAAGGGCGTCCACATCACCGTGCCGGCCGACCGCATTGGCAACCGCGCGGCCGTCACGATGCTCTCCCCCACCGACGGTCGCGTGCTCTTCACGCTGCCTGGGGGCGCCGTGTCGGTGATCGGCACCACGGAAACCGACCCGCCGCGCGATCCGTCGCAGGTGCGCGCCACGCGCGCCGACGTGCAATACCTGCTCGACGCCGCAAACGCCTTTTGGCCGAACGCCGCGCTCACTCCGGACGACGTCATCACCGCGTGGGCAGGCATTCGGCCGTTGATCGCGTCAAACGCTGCGTCAGCTGGCGACGCGAGCCGCGAACACGCCGTGACCATCGGCCCACGCGGCGTGGTGGCTATCACCGGTGGCAAACTCACCACCTACCGCGCGATGGCCGAAGAAGTGGTCGATGTTGTCGAACGACAACTCGACCGCCGGCCCTCCGCCTGCGTCACTGCGCATCAGCGACTCCCCGACCCAACGCGGGAGTTCGCGCGCACCGTCGGCGATGTGCTCATTCGCCGCACCAAAGTCGCGTTCACCGAGCGCGATCACGGACGCGCGCAGGCAGAGACGGTCGCTTCAGAACTCGCCGCGGAACTCGGCTGGACCAATGCACAACGCGCGAGCGCGGTGGAAGACTTTCACACCGAACTCGCGCGTCTCTTTACCATCGATCCCTAGTCGAGGTCTTCCGGCTTCGCGTCGTGAATCGTGACCAGCTCAACAATGAGTAGCTTGCGCGTGCTCGCGGGCAGCCGCAGCACCACGACTTCGCCCTTCATCTTGTTGAGCATCGCACGGCCAATCGGCGAGCTCATCGTCACGTGTCCTTCGTCGAACTCCACGGAGTCGCCGAAAATCAGGTGATAGGTCTCGCGATGCTTGGACTCCTGATCTTCCACCACGATCTTCGTGCCGAGCCCGACGCGGTCTGTTGGAATCTGCGAGATGTCGATCGACGCGAGCTTGCTCAACCGCATGGTGAGCTGACCGAGCCGCGCCTGCACGAGACGCTGACGCTCGAGCGCCGCCTTGTACTCGGAGTTTTCGCGTAGGTCGCCCATCTCCACCGCCCGATTGATTTCAAAGGGCAGCGTGACGTTCAACTCGTACCGGAGCTTTTCTACCTCCGCACCGAGTTTCACCTTGAGCGCTTCGATCATCGGGCATCGCCATCGAAAGGGGGAGACAATAAAACGCCAGCGCCCGACCTCATTGTTCGCGGCCGGGCGCCGTTCATTACAGAGAAAACTATGCGAGCCAGCGGCGTCCGGCAATCGGTCCGGCGCGCCGCCGCCCTCAGGTTACCGCGTCTTTTCGAACTCCGCCCGCAGCACCGCCATGTTCTTTTCCCGCTTGTCGTACAACCGCTTCAACTTCCGCGGCTTCCGCTTGGCGAGCGCATAACTCGTCAGCAATGGCAACGCGATCGTCGAATCGAGATAACAGACTACCGCGTCCGGCAACCGATCGGGGTCGATCTTCCCCCAGCTCACCGCTTCGGCGGGCGTCGCGCCGCTCAAGCCGCCCGTGTCGGGACGCGCATCGGTGACCTGCAGAAAATAGTCGTGCCCCTTTTCATCAATGCCAAGCACTTCCTGAATCTGCGGCTCGGTTTGCAACGCAAAGTTCTTGGGGCTGCCGCCGCCCATAATCATGATCGCGCTCTTGCCACCGCCGCGCTTGGCCGCCAGCACAATGCTCGCCGTTTCGTTCACATCCATGTTTGGATCAATCGTGCAGCTGTACCCCTCAAGCGCGAGCGCCGCCACATTCATGCCGATGCTCGAATCGCCGGGGCTACTCGTGTAAATCGGCACGCCGCATTTGTACGCCGCGCTCAGTAGCGACTTGTTGCCCACGCCGAGCACGCGCTCGCGCTCCGCCACGTACTTGCCGCAGAGCCAATGAAACTCGGCGCTGCTCATGGGACGCTGGAACTCTGGCGCGCGAATGATCTTCCGGAAGAACGCGTCGGTGCTGAGCAACACGTCATAATCGAAGAAGATGTCGTAGATGCGCACCACCCCTTCTTCGCGCAAATCCACGTCGCTCGCCGACGCATTGCCTCGGTGCATCGAAAGCCCAAGGCCAAAATGCGTGTCGTGATATAGATTCGCGCCGGTCGAAATAATCCAATCCACGAACCCTGCTTCGATCAGCGGAATCAGACAGCTCATCCCGAGTCCGGCCGGCGTCAGCGCGCCCGTCAGCGTCATGCCCACCGTGACGTCTTTCTCAAGCATCAAGTCGGCATACAACTGACACGCCTCGCGCAGACGACCTGAGTTATACGCTTGGAAAGTGCCTTCAATCAGCTCACGCACCGACTCTGTGCCGTCAATGCGGCGGGGCGAAATTTTGGCGCCGCGGAGATACCGGTTGGCGGACACGGCCGAGTGTTTTTTGCCCGTCGCTTCGCGCGCCTCGGCGGCCTTTTTCTGGGCGGCCTTTGGTCCGGACGCGCTCGCGCGTTTGCCAGCGGCTTTTGCAGCTGTCCCCGTTCCGTGACGCGAGGCCTTGAAGCCGCCGCGTGCACGGCTCGTCGGTTTATCCTTCGCCATTACTTTCGCTCCGCCCGTTGCCGAGCTGTTTTCATTTGGGCTTCATAGGCGTCCGCAATCAACTCCACCGCCTCTTCGGGATCGTCGGTGAGGAACATCAGATCGAGATCACCTGGAGAAATCTTTTTCTCTCCCGCCACCCGTGATTCCAACCATCGCATCAATCCGGCCCAGTACGCGCGACCAAACAGCACCACCGGAAACTGGGAGATTTTGCCCGTCTGAATCAGCGTCACAGCTTCGAATAACTCGTCAAGCGTCCCAAAGCCGCCCGGGAAAATAACAAAGGCCACGCTGTACTTGATGAACATCGTCTTGCGAACAAAGAAATATCGGAAGTTCACCGACGTATCCACGTACGGATTCGACCCTTGTTCGAACGGCAACTCAATGTTGCACCCGATCGATCGCCCACCAGCGAGCTGCGCGCCTTTGTTGGCCGCCTCCATGATCCCGGGGCCAGCGCCCGTCATCACCGCAAAGCCGCGCTCCGCGAGCAATCCGCCCAGCATCTCGGCGGCCTGATACTGCTCGTCATCGGGCGACGTGCGCGCCGAGCCGAAGACGGTGACCGCCTTTCCAACGTTGGCGAGTTTGTCGAATCCTTCAATGAATTCGCCCTGAATCCGCAACACGCGCCATGGGTCGGTGCGCGTAAAGTCGTCGGCCTGCAAGGCCCCTTGTAGCAGTTTTTGATCTTCCGTCACATACGACTCGACCACATTGCGGATGGCGTCATCCACATTGCTGGAGCTCTTGGGGGCGGTCTGCACGCGCACCGGAGCGTCCACGGCGCGACCGGCCATCGCGTGCCCTTCAACGTGCCGCGCCTGCACGCCCTGCAGCGCTTGGTGTTCGGCCGTCTGCAGCAACTGCGCGTGCGTGCGCTTGCCGCGCGGCGCCGCCTTCGCGGATTTCGTCGTCTGTGAAGCCTTGGCAGCCTTTGCCGGCGTCTTCCGCTTGGCGGCCGGCACTTTAGTTGGCGCCTTTGCCGGTTTGGTGCGTTTCTTCTGTTCTCTTGCCATTCACGCAGTTTACTTTCTCGCGTGACTTCCCGCGACCCGCGAGCGGCCGGAGTGATCGTGCTCGTGGCCGACGGCATCCGTCCCGACACGCTGGCGTCGGCCATCTCCACCGGCCGCGCGCCGGCACTGGCCCAACTGCGCGCCGAAGGGGCGCTGCATACGGTCACCTCGGTATTTCCGTCGGTGACGGGGCCGGCGTACGCCCCCTTTCTTATGGGCCGTTACCCAGGAAGCGTCGGACTCCCCGGACTCCGATGGTTCGATCGCGAGGGGCGCGCCACCTCGCGCTGGCACCGCACTCGGAGCTATGTCGGCGTCGATTTCGGCAAGGTGGACAGCGACCTCGACCCGACCACCCCCACCATTTTTGAACTCGCCGAACCGGCGCTCGGTGCCCTGAACGTCATTGGGCGTGGCTTGCCACAACAGCACCGGATTGGCGGATCCCTGGGCTTTGGACTGTACGCGCTCGCCACCCATTTGCGCGGCGGCGTCGACGGGTGGCTCGCCATCGACCGGCGCATCGCCGATGAGTTCGCGCATCGCGTGCAGCGCGACCGACCGATCTTCGCCTTTTGCGCCCTCACCGGCATCGACAAAGCCTCCCACGCCACGGGGCACGATTCACCAAAAGTGTTCGAAGCGCTGAGCATTGTGGACGCACTCGCCGGACGCCTGCGCGACGATGCCCTGCGCGACGGCCGCTGGGAACGCACGCACCTGTGGGTCGTCAGCGATCACGGACACTCGCCGGTCACACAGCACGATGACCTCGCCACACAGCTCCGCCACTGGGGGCTCGGCGTGCGCGCCCACCCGTGGGTGATGGGCGCCAATCATGACACCGCTGTAATGGTCAGCGGCAACGCGATGGCGCACATCTATGTGAATCTCCGCGAGCGAACGCGACAGTGGTGGCCGTCACACACCGCACGTTGGCAGTGGCTCGCGGATCGCCTGCTGGCGCTGCCGTCGGTTGATCTGCTCCTTTTTCCCACGAGCGATCGCGTCTGCGAGGTGCGCGCCCACGGACGCGGCGGCGCGCGCATTGTGCGCGAACGCGACCGATGGGCGTATCGCCCCGAGACCGGCGATCCCCTCGGCGTGGGGCCGCTCGAAGGGCTCACCCTCGAGTCGGCCTGGGACGCCACCGCTGGCTCCGACTACCCCGACGCAATCGTGCAGGCGCTACAGCTCGCCGCAAGTCCACGCGCCGGCGACATCATCGCCAGTGCCGCTCGCGGATGGGACTTTCGCGCGCGGTGGGAGCCCATTCCCCACGTCTCGAGCCATGGCGCGCTCCATCGCGATCACATGGTGGTGCCGCTCCTGCTCAATCGGCCGGTGGCCGCGCAGCCGCGCCGAACGGTGGACGTTATGCCCAGCGCGCTCTCGGCGCTGCACATCCGGCTACCCGCCGGACTCGACGGAACGAGTTTCTTCTAGTGAACGCCGTCGAACGCGTCGTACAGCGCGCGCAGTTCCGCGGCCAAGGCGCGCTGACGATCCCGCAGCGCCGCCACACGGTCGCGGTGAAAGCGTAGCACGAAGAATCGCCGAATCTCGTGCCAGCTCATCGCGCGCCATTCGCTCACCAGCAACGCCGCCACCGCCAGAAAGGGAAGCGCCACAAACGTCGCGGCGGCCGTCCACCACCCGGCGACACAGCCCACGCCAATCGACAACAACAAGAACCACGTCAGGAAAATCACGCCACCGTACAACACCCGCAGCGTTGGCAGCGAGTCGTCGCCTTCTTTGATTGCGAGCTTCGTGCCAAGCCGTCCTGCGATCTCTCTCGGGAGCGAAAAGAGCGCCACGCCCATCGCCGCCAGCGGCAACAACAGCAGCAATGGAATCCGCGATATCAGCCAGCGAAACGCCGCATCATTGGTCACTTGGTCATGCAACGTCACCGGCGTCAAACCGAGTCGTGCCAATAAGCGGTCGTGCGTTTTCAACTCGCGACCCACGCGCCGCCAATCGTGTCCTTCACCCTGCCGCAGCTGCGCCAGAGCGTCGGTGGTGATGCGCAAACGGTGCATCTCCGACTGCGCATCATCCGCCGCACCAAACTCCGCGTGCCACACACGCTCGGCGCAGCGCACGAGCTGTGCGTCGCTCCAATCCTGAAGATTGAACGTCACGGCGCGCATGGACGCTTCAATGCGCTTGGTGAGTTCACGCACCGCATCGCGGTCGTCGCCCCGCGCGGCGAGATCGTCCCACACCGGCGACTCGCCGATGATCACGTGCGCTGAGCTCCGAAAGGTCCGTCGGTCGCGAAACACCAATCCCATGGGCACAATCGGAAAGGCCCCGCCGATTTCCTTGGACGCGCCGAGCGCCACCCGCGCCGCGCCCGACTTGAGCGGCTGGAGCTGCGACGCACTGTGGCTCGTGCCTTCCGGAAATACCCCGAGCGCAAAGCCGGCGCCGAGTGCTTGGTGCACATCGCGAAACACGCCGAGGTTCGCCGACACGCGCGTGGGATCGTCCTGCCGGCGATACACTGGCACCGAACCCACCGCGCGAATCAGCCACCCAAGGCCAGGGTAGGTAAACAGTGGTGCCTTGGCCATAAAGCGCACCGATCGACGCGCCGCCACCACAATGAGCGCGGGGTCAATCAGTCCGTTTGAATGGTTCGCCACAATCAAGACCGGCCCGCTCACGGGTACGCGAGCTCCCCCGAGCGTCAGTCGGTAATACGATTGCGAGACCATCCGGCTCAGCGCCGGCATCACAGGATAGAGCCACATAGCCAGCGGAAGTTCGCCCCACGCGGCCCATAGCGGGAGAGGGGAACCGCCGATAACGGTTGCGAGGGTGAGGGTGGGCCGCGATTCTTCCTAGTGTGAAGTGGCTCTCCCTGATACTGACGCTGGTGGCCCGTTCGCTGGCCAGCCCATCGCTCGCCGTGGACCTCCTCCGCGTGGCGTGGCGCTTTCGCGCGCGAGGTTGGTACGCGCGCTTTCCGTTCCTGCCGCTCCCCGCCGCCGACTATGTGCGCTGGCGTATGCACACCGCGTACGGCGATCCCAACACCGTGCCTCCTGCCGAGGACATCATTCGCTACGCACGCTGGGTGCGGCACACGGAGTGACCACCGATCGATTGTCGCTCGAAGCGCGACTCAAGGCACAAGCCTTTGGCCTCGGCTTTGATCTGGCTGGCATCACGTCGCTCGGCCCCGTGTCCACGGCGGCGGCATTCGATGACTGGATGGCCAAGGGTTTCGCCGGTGAAATGACGTGGCTCGCGCGCCACGCTGGCGTGCGCGCCGACACCACGCGTGCAGAGCCGGGTATGCGCAGCGCGATTGTCGTTGGACTCGACTACGGCGGACGCCAACCCGCGGGCCCCTTTGCCCGCTACGCGCGCGGCACCGATTACCACCGCGTGATGTGGGACCGGCTCGACGCCCTTGGTGCGTGGCTCACCGCAGAATGCGGTGCGCGTACGCGTTCATACGTGGACACCGGTCCCATTCTCGAACGCGATCTCGCGCGCCAAGCAGGTTTGGGTTGGGTGGGCAAGAACACCATGCTCATCAATCCGGAGCGTGGATCATTCTTTTTTATTGGCGCGCTCTTCACCGACAGCGCACTGCAAGCCGACGCACCGTTCGACGCCGACCGGTGCGGCAGCTGCACCCGATGCCTCGACGCCTGCCCCACGCAGGCATTTCCGGAACCGCACGTCCTCGACGCGAGAAAGTGCATCTCGTATCTCACCATCGAACTCCGCACCGACATCGACGAAACGCTACGGGCTGCCGTGGGCGACCACATCTATGGCTGCGATGTGTGCCAGGATGTCTGCCCATGGAACGAGCGCTTCGCCCGCGATGTGAACCCCGCTGATTTTCTTCCAGACCCCGCGCGCGAATCGCCCGACCTCGCCGAGATGCTCGCACTCGACGACGCCGGATTTCGCGCACGATTCCGCGATTCGGCCGTCACGCGCGCCAAACGGGCCGGCTTTGCGCGGAACGTCGCCGTGGCGCTCGGCAACAGGCAGCACGACGCGGACATTCCAGCACTCGCGCGCGCCGCACACGACACCAATGCGATGGTGCGCCGGCACGCCCGATGGGCACTCGAACAGTTCGGCACGCATCCCGACGCGCGCGCGGCACTCGCAGGAGCACCACTCGTGATCGATGACGCGCCACCGACCGCCGCGGACGCAACCCCGTGACGAACGCCACGCGGGCACGCTACACCGCATTCAAAAAATCGCAGCCGCGCACGCCGCGTCTCACGCGTCACACCGTGCGTGCGCGCGGACTCGATTTCGCTGTGTTCATGTCACCAGAAGTCGAGGGCGGCGCGCCGCCATTGCTATGCGTCAACGGCGGCATGCTCTACAGCCATGCCCTACTCTGGCCCTCGCTCGCACCGCTCGCCGCCACTCGCCAACTCGTGCTCTACGACCAGCGCGGGCGCGGCGCTTCGCAGTCACCGCCGGCGGTGCACGCCTCGAAAATTGAGTTCGACGCTGGCGACATTCCCGCGCTGCGAACAGCCCTCGGCATCGCGCGCTGGGATCTGCTCGGCCACTCGTGGGGCGGCGGCATCGCCATGCTCGGCGCCGAACGCGACGCCGCGGGTGTGCGGCGCCTCGTCGTGGTGAACGCCGTTGGCGCGACCAGCGATTGGGTCGCCAACCTTCATACCGATGCGCTCGCCACGTTGCACGGCGCCGAATATGACGCGCTCGCTGCGCTCGACCCTAATACGTTGCACAGCCCCGACCCAACAATTCACGCCGAGTACAGTCGCGCCATTTATCCGGCGTATTTTCACGATCAAGAATTCGGACGCGCTTTCTCACCGCCACCGCATGCGAGCGCCACCGGCGCGGCCGTCGCCGCACGGCTGCGGCGCGAAGGCTACGACTGGACCGAACCGGTCTCTCGCATTGCCGCCACCACGCTCGTGGTGCACGGCGCGCAGGATGTGCTCCCCGCGCGGCTCGCGCAGCAGACGGCCGCACGCATTCCGCGCGCGCGGCTCACGCTCATCGACGGCGCCGGCCATATGCCGTTCTGGGAGCAGCCGCTCGCGTTCTTCGACGCGGTACACGCCTTTCTCGACGCCAAAGACCTCGGCGCATGAAACGCGCGGAGCGATGGCTCGCGGTCAGCGTGCTCGCGCTCGTCGCCTTTGTGAGCGTAGAAGTCGCGCGCGCGCCACGACGTCCAACGCCTAAAGCGGTGAGCGACTCGCTCTGGCTTGACTCGGTGGCTACCGCTGAGGAGAATGGCCCAGAGGGGGGGCCCCGACTGCGCCGCTCAGCGCTCGCCGCGCCCGGTCCCAAAGATTTTGCCGACATCGCGCGCCAACTCTCCGAGGCGCACACCACGACGTACATCGACGACATCCTCGCCGCGCGTCAGGGCAACATCGGACGATGGGTGGACCGCCGGAACGATCCCATTCGCGTATGGATCGATCCGCGCCCAGGACTCAAAGACTTTTTTCCCGACTTCGCCGAGCGTGCCCGCGATGCGTTCTATACGTGGTCAGCCGCGGGCGTGCCACTCAAGTTCCTCTTTCTCGACGACTCCACGCAGGCCGAGATCCTCGTGCACTGGGTGGATCGCTTTGGCGACGCGGCCGCGGGCAAAACGTTTTGGTCGCGCGATCAGCACTGGTGGATTGTCGGCGCGGATGTGCAGATCGCCGTGCATCGCTCAAGCGGCGAACCGTTTGACGCGATTGCCGTGCGCACCATCACGCTACACGAGGTAGGGCATGTGATTGGACTCGACCACAGCCCCAACCCCGACGACGTCATGTCGGCGCGCGTGCACGTCACCGCGCTCTCGGCCGCTGACCTTCGCACGGCATCGCTGATTTATCACCTGCCGCCTGGCGCCGTACTCGCGCCGCCCCCAGCGAAGTAGCAGCGAGAAATCGCAGGAAGGCACGCGCACGCTACACAGCGCGCGCCACTACTACTGCCACTTGAGCGTCAGCAGCTGCGGCTTTCCCTTGCGCATCACCTGCAACTTCACCGATCGCGCATCGGTGTTGTTCAGCAATCGCCGCAGTGCCATAACGGTTGTCACCGGCGCATCCCCCGCCTGCGTAATGACGTCGCCGTTGTGCAGCCCCGCATCCGCTGCCGGCGATCCCGGCGACACGCCGAGCACCACCAATCCTTTTTGTACGCCCAGCGTCTCACGCCAATCATCATCCACCGGCGTAAGCGTCGCACCCGCCACCGGCCCCATCCCCGACATCGACGACGGACCCACAAAGACAAAACTGGGGTGCTCCATCATCGGCGCCGTAGGCGGGAGCGGCGCCTCGCGTGGCACGCCATTCACGTTCGGTGTACGCGGCACAATGGCGACCCCCGGCACACGCCACCGTTCAACCATCGGCGCCGTGCGCTCCGGCGCCACGAGTTCATCAATCCCCGTGCAGACCGTGGCGCCAAACTCCTCTGGCCGCTTGGCCGCCGTCACCGTGACGTCCTTCGCCGCACCGTCGCGCTGATAGCGCACCACAATCTTGGCCCCGGGCGTCAGCAGCGACGGCAACGGTGCGCGATCAGCGGGATATCCACCAATGGTGAGCAGTTCATCGCCCTGTCGAAGTCCCGCCTTCTCCGCCGGCGACCCGAGTTCCAACGACGACACCACGCGCGACGGCAACTCAAAGGTCACGCCGAGGTAGCCCGCAGGCAGATCTTCCGCGCGTGCGCATTGGAGTTGGAGCGTGGTCACAAGCGCCGCCTGCCGCCGTGCCACGTCCGCCAATCGGCCCTCAAGCGCCTTCAAGCGTACCGGATCGGTCTGCCCGCGAAGTCCCGCCGCGAGTTGCGCCTCTAATTGACGCGAGTTCATGAGGTCGTTGATCATCGCCGAAATGGCGTCGAGGTTCACGCGGTACCGCACGCTCATCGAATCCGGTCGCGTCGAATCGCGCTGCACCATCACGCGCACACGATGCGTAGGCTGCTGCGCCTGAAGCGACGACGCCAACGAAAAGACAGACAGCGCGAGCATCCAGCGCCCAATGCGCACCGACTCCCGCCCGGTCATCGACTCACCATCCGTTTGGACGACGTCGTCGTCAGATTGATCTGCCGCAACGTGGCCAACCGCGCGCTCTGCGTGGCCAGTACCGCTTGATTCAGCACCGGATCCTGCGGCGCCTGATACAAAGCCGCTCGCGTAATGGCGGCCATTTGATCGAGCGCTTCGAGCCGCGTGCGATAGGTGTTTTCGTTGAGCCCAATGAAGTGCGCGGTGGTGTCCTGCGCCGCAAGGAAGGCCGCCGCGTTTTCATAGGTCCGCTGCGACACGGTGAGCGCCTGCATCGCATCGTCCGACGACTTGAAACTCGACGCTTCAGTCACCGGCGCAGATGCCACCGCCGCGTTTCCGGCCGTCGGCATCGGCAACACCGGCAACGACGTCGTCGCTGTCATGCGGCCCGCCATGGCTCCCCCCGCCACCAGCACCAACGAGGCCGCCACACGCACGGTCCAACGCCGCACTACGGCCACACCATCACGTGGCGCGGCAATGCCTTCGGCGCGCAACCGCGGCAGTAGCGCCGAAAAATCTGTGAGCGGTGCGCCAACGATCGGCTGCGCACCAGCCGCCAGCCGCAGCAGTTTGCGCTGCGCCGCCAGTTCCGCCGTGCAGTCACTGCACACGCCAAGGTGTGCCGCTTCCGCAGGCGTCGGCGTTTCGTCGGCCAAAGCCGCAATGCGTTCAGGAGAGAGATGCAACATCGTCTTGGTCTTCCCTTGCCGGCCCAACGTCCACCAACGGCGCGAGGAGCCGACGTAGCCTCGCGCGTGCTTTGAAGAGCTGCGATTTCGATCCACCCGCCGTAATCCCCAACTCGGCGGCAATTTCTTCGTGCGTGTAGCCTTCCACGTCGTGCAAGACGAACACCTGCCGTGCCCCCGGCGCCAACTGCTGAATCGCCTCATCAATCGTTTGCGCGAGCAATGAGCGATCACCGTCGTGCTCCACGAGCGACGTGTCATCCTCGAGCTCCACTTCCACGCGATCGTGCCGCCGCGAGGCCCGCAACGCGTTCAGCGTACGGTTCACGGCAATCCGGTGCGCCCAGGTCGAGAACTGCGAATCGCCGCGATACGTGGGGAGGGCACGGAAGATTTGAATCCACACTTCCTGTGCCACATCAGCGGCGTGATCCGGGTCCCCTACCAACCGTCGCACGAGCGCGTCAATGCGCGGCGCATGCTGCTGCCAAATGGCGCGCAGCGCACCCTCATCGCCATTCATGGCGCGACGGATCGTGATCTGGTCGGTGGGAGTCATCGGTTCGTATTCTAGGTCACCCTGCGGCCCCCGAAAGGTTGCCGCCGCCGCCCGCGAGCAGCATACCCCATCCGGGGTTCTCCCGCCCCCGCCACTCCCAGAGCCGCCCCGTGGGAGCGCCGTGACACCCGGCCAGCCCCCTCGTCCTTGACTCAGAGGACAGAAACCCGTAGTTCTAGCCGATCCTCTATCTATAGACCAGTTCCGCCGGCTGACTCATCCTTGCCAGCCGGCCGCTTCATTTTGTCGCCCCTGATCCCAGGCCAGTCGTGTTCCTCGCGTTGCTCATCGCCGCTGCCATCGTGACGCACTCTGACGGGCTTCCCGTCAAGGCGCCAAAGTCGGTCGGCATGTCGGCGGAACGCTTGGCCACCATCGACCGCGTCATTCAGAGGGGGATCACCGCAGGCGGCTTCCCGGGCGCCTCCGTGATTGTAGGACGCAAAGGCGCCACCGTGGTCTCCAAAGGATTCGGACGCCTTGGCTGGACCAAGAACAGCCCCCTCGTCCTCCCCGACCGTACCATCTACGACCTCGCCTCGCTCACGAAAGTCATTGGCACCACGACCGCCGCCATGATGCTCTTTGACGAAGGCAAGCTCGTGCTCGACGAAAAAGTCACGCACTATGTGCCGGGCTTCAACGGCGGGCAAAAAGAAGATGTCACCGTGCGCCAGCTGCTGATGCATCGCGGCGGCCTCCCCGCTGGCCGCGAACTGTGGCGGCACGCCCGCACACCCGACGAAGCCAAACAACTCGTCCTCGACGCGCCGCTCGAATACCGCCCCGGGACGGGCTTTGTGTATTCCGATCTCGGCGCCGACATCCTCGGCATGGTCGTCGAGAACATCGCCGGCGAACGCATGGACAGCTTTCTCCAGCGCCGCGTCTTCGGCCCGCTCGGCATGACCGACACGGGCTTCTTGCCCAACGACTCGCTCGTGTATCGCATTGCCCCCACCGAAGTCACCCCGCCCCGCGGCTATCCGCTCAAGGGTGAGGTGCACGACGAAAATGCCTACGCGCTTGGCGGTGTCGCCGGTCACGCGGGACTCTTCGGCACGGCGGGTGACCTCTCGATCTTTGCGCAGATGCTCCTCAATGGCGGCATCTACGACGGCAATCGCATCATCGCGGATTCCACCGTCAAGCTCTTCACGGCGCGTGCCGCGGGCAGTCGCGCCCTCGGATGGGAAGTCGGCGAAGGACAACATGGCGCCGGCACCTACCTCGGCGAAAACACCTTTGGGCACACCGGTTTTACCGGCACGTCCATGTGGATTGATCCTGAGCGCGAGATGTTCGTCATTCTGCTCACCAACCGCGTGCACGCCGCGCGCGCACGACGCCCGTCAAAGGTGATTGCCGACGTCCGCGCCGATCTCGCCGACGCTGCCGCGCTCGCCATTACCGACGAAAACCTCGCGGTTGCCGAGATGCCGGCCAGCTTCCGCGCCGACAAAGCCCTCGGCTGGAACCGGCCGGTGCGCACCGCCAAGGCGCGGAAGAGCAACGCCTCCAAGAGCAGCACGAAAGTGAATGCCAGCAGCAAGTCGGCGACCAAGAGCGGCACGGCCTCCAAGAAGGCGTCCGTCGCTCAGGCCACCAAGAAACCCGTCGCCAAGAAGTCCATCGCCACGGCCAAGCCCGCCGGCCCCGCCAAGAAAAAAGCGACCCACGGCTAGTCCGGCGGGAACCGCAGGCCGCGCTCGGCGATTAGCTTTCTTGGACCCTCTCCCACACACGTGACCGACGAACTTCACGCACCCACCGACGCGCCCGACGCTTCGGTTCCGCCCGCTTCCGGCAACGCCATTTCTGAGGATCTGGTGAAGCTGGCGCTGCGTCGCGTGAAAGATCCCGAGCTCAATCTCAACATCCTCGACCTCGGCCTCATCTACGACATTCGCGTCTACGGCAGCGACGTGAGCATCGACATGAGCCTGACCTCGCCGGGGTGCCCCTCAGGCCCGGAGATCATGAAGGACGCCGAAGACAAACTCGGCGAGATCGACGGGGTGGGATCGGTGTCGGTGAATCTCGTCTGGTCCCCTATGTGGACCCCAGACCGCATCGAGCCGCGCGTCCGCGCGTACCTCGGCTTCTAGCACCACGCGCGCCGAGCGGCGCGCCCCCCGAATCAATCCAGGTAGGGTGACTCGACGCGTGCCGGCGCGGGAGCAGCGGGCGCAGGCGTAGCGTCCGCCATCGGCGCAGCCTTCGCGACAGCTGCAGCCGCGACCGTTGCAGCGGGCGCACTCTTGTCGGCGGTTTTCGGCGCACCCTTGCCACGGAACTGCTTGAGTGCCTTTACAAACCCCTCGCCCAACTCCGCCACCTGCCAGCGCCGCAGTTCCGGAAGCTCGAGCATCGCGTCCACGTTCTCCGGAAGCAACCGCGCAACGATCTCCATCTTCTCGCGCGAGCAGAGCACGCCCGGATCCAACTCGAGCCGCTTAGCCGCATCGTCACGCACCGTCTTGAGCGTACTGACCTTGGAATCAAATTCCGGGTCGCGATCCCAACGCGCCGAGCGCGGAAATTTCGGTTGCTGCGCCTCGGGCACCGCGAGGCCTCGCTGCACGGCCGCCAGCACATCGCGCGCGGCGCGATCCATCATCCCACGCGGCATTCCCTTGATGGCGCCCAGTGCGTCTGCCGTGGTCGGCGCAAGACGCGAAATCTCGAGCAGCACATCGTTGGCCACCACACGGAACGTCGCACGATCGAGCTGCAACGCCATCGCGTCGCGCCACGCCACCAGTTCACGCAACAGCGCCAGTTCGCGTCGGTTGAGATCGCGCGCGCCCTTCACACGCAAAAACGCCGAGCCCGGTTCTTCTGGCTGCCACCGCGTTCCCTCGAGCCGGTGGAACTCCTCTTCAGCCCAAGCCCAACGCTTCTTCTTTTCCAACTCCTGCTTGAGCAAGTCGCGCAGCCCCAGTAGGTGAATCGTGTCCTGTGCCGCGTAGTCGAGCATGCCCTGTGTGAGCGGACGCATTGACCAATCGGCGCGCTGGTGTTTTTTGTCGAGCTTCACACCGAAATACTTCTCGAGCAACGCCGCGAGGCCAAACGACGTGAAGCCGAGGAGCTGCGCCGCGACGCGGGTGTCGAAGATATTCGTGATGTGCCAGCCGTAATCCTGATGCAGCAAGCGCAGATCATAGTCGGCATCATGGAAGACCACCTGCACCTTGGGATCTTCGAGCATCCGGCCGAGCCCAGCGGGGGACGCAATCGGAAGCGGATCGATGATGAGGTGCGTGTCACGCGTGGATAGCTGGATCAAATAGATCCGATCCACAAACCGATGAAAACTCGCCCCTTCGGTGTCGATCGCGAGTTCCGTGGCCTTGGACACCCCGTCCAGAACGCGCCCGACAGCCGCGTCGGTATCGACGTAGCTGACCTTGGGGGTTTCGGAGCGGGAGTTAGGCATTTATTCCGTGATTTGGCTGAATAAAGCAATCTAGTCTGTGAGTCACAACAGCGAGTAGACAGTTGTCGGTTGACCGTAATCCGTTGCAAACAAAGAGTTTACATCGCAACGGTCCAGGGTACGGAAAACCGATAACGGAAGACGGTCTACCGCCCACTCGAAAATACTGTGACAAAAAAAGAGCCGGAGCCCATGGGCCCCGGCTCCAAACCAACCAACCGACGCTACTTCTGCGGCCGACCCGGCGGGGTCCCGCTCTTGAAGATGTCGCGGTTGATCTGCACGTACTGCTTCTGGTTGGCCGGCACATCTTCCTCGGGGAAGATGGCGGTCACCGGACACTCCGGCTCACAGGCGCCGCAGTCGATGCACTCATCCGGATGGATGTACAGCATCTCCGGCCCTTCGTAGATGCAGTCCACCGGGCAGACGTCCACGCAGGAGCGGTCTTTGGTGTCCTTGCAAGCTTCGGTGATGATGTACGGCATCAGGGAGTTCCTCGGAAAACGGAGTGTCGTGTGAAAAAGAAGCTTATCTATGTACCACGCCGCCTTCAAGACGTGGCGAGCCTTTGACACGTCACTGACCGCAGAGCTATTTCAACTGATGCGACTGACCGTCAATGACCGCGTCCACGACGTTGCCCCTCGCGACGACGAAACGCTCCTAGAACTGCTCCGCGACCGCCTGGCCCTCACGGGCACCAAACTCACCTGTGACCGTGGTGAATGCGGTGCCTGTACCGTCCTCTTGGATGGTGCCACGGCCTACTCCTGCCTCACGCTCGCCGTGGCGTGCGACGGCGCCACCGTGCGCACCGTCGAGGGGCTCGCCCCGCCAGGGTCACTCAGCACGCTACAGCAGGCGTTCATCGCGCACGACGCGGCCCAGTGTGGTTACTGCACGCCCGGCCAGCTCGTGGCGGCGCAGGCGCTGCTCGACCACTCCGCGCATCCCTCCGACGACGAAATCCGTGCCGCCATGAGCGGGAATCTCTGCCGCTGCGGCACGTACCCGAAGATCGTGCAGGCCATTCGCGCCGCCGCCGAAGCGGGAGCAGGCGCCTCTGCCGACGCCGCGATAACGACCGCCGAAGGAGCGTCGCGTGGCGCGTAAGCCCAAGTCCACCAAGGGTGGCTTCGTCCAGACGATCGTTGAGGTCGAAGGACGCACCGAAACGCGCACCGTCGAACTCCCCGCGTTTGAACCGACGCCGTGGACCGATGATGTGGAGCTCCACATCGTCGGCACCAGCGCCACGCGCGTAGACGCCAGCGAAAAAGTCACCGGCCGCGCACGCTACACTGCCGACATCGAACGGCCCGGGATGTTACACGCATACATGCTGCGCGCACCCATTCCGCGCGGCACCATTCGCATCTTCGACGCCACGGCCGCGCGCGCGATGCCCGGCGTTTTTGCCGTCATGGGCCCTGGCGACGCACCGCCCAAAACGCGACTCCTCGGCAACGACATCGCCTATGCCGGTCAACCGGTGGCCGTGGTGTGCGCGAGCTCCGTGCGCGAAGCCCGCAACGCCGCGCACGCCATTACGGTGGACTACGACGCTGCACCATTTGCCGTCACCTTCGAAGCCGCCGTTGCCCCCGACGCACCCAAAGTGCGCGCGGCCGGCAATGTGAATCCCAAATCGCCGCTCGTGATGGCGCGCGGCGACATTGCCGCCGGACTCGCCGCCGCCGATGTCATCGTCACGGGCGAATACCGCACGCCAGTTGCCCTCCACACCGCACTCGAGCCCCACGGCGCCGTCTGCGAATGGGACGGCGATCGTCTCACCATCTGGGAAAGCACACAAGGCATCTTCCGCGTGCGCGCCGACGCCGCACGCATCCTCGAACTCCCGCTCTCCAGAGTCCGCGTCATCAAGGACTACATGGGCGGTGGCTTCGGCGCCAAGAACGGCGCTGGCACACATACCATCCTCGCCGCGCTACTCGCCAAGCAAACCGGCCGCGCCGTGCGCTGCATCAATGATCGCGAAGCCGAACAAATCGACTCGGGCAATCGACCAGCCTCCGTACAGCGCGTGACCATCGGCGCAAAAAAGAATGGCACGCTCACCGCCATCCAAATGGTTGGTGATATTCCACTCGGCATCAGCGGCTGGGAAGGCGGCCCCGCGCAGATTTATCACGAACTCTACGCCTGCCCCAACGTGCGCACCGAAGAAACGTTCGCGTACATCAACACGAGCGGCATGCAGGCCTTCCGCGGCCCAGGCTACGTGGAAGGCGCGTTCGGATTGGAAGGCGCCATGAACGCCCTCGCGCGCAAGCTCAACATGGATCCGCTCGCGCTGCGCAAAAAGAACTTTGCCAAAAAAGATCCTCGCCAAAACCGCCCGTTCAGCGGCAACGCGCTGCTCGAATGCTACGAAAAAGGCGCCGCAGCATTTGGTTGGGACGAGGTGGATTCAAAAGCGTCATCAGTCGTTGACCGTGAACGGTTAACCGTTATCGGTTTACCGACAACTCGCGGTAGTAGTCCCAGCAAACGGCGCGGCGTGGGCCTCGCCGCTCAAGTGTGGCCCACCGGCGGCGGTCCGCCGAGCTACGCCACCGTGCGCATCAATGCCGACGCAAGCATCGACGTGCTCGCGGGCACACAAGACCTCGGCACAGGTTCGCGCACGGTGCTCGCGCAAATCGCGGCCGAAGCGATCGGCGCAAAATTGACCGACGTGCGCGCCATCATCGGCGACACCCAAAGCCTGCCCTACGCCGGCAACTCGTGGGGCTCTATGACCACGCCGAGTGTGGGCCCCGCCGTGCGCATGGCCGCCGAGGATGCGCAGCGACAGCTCTTCGAAGCCGCTGCGACGATGCTCGACACCACGCCGGACACACTTGAGGCGCGCGACTCACGTATCGTGGTGCGCGACACCGATCGCACCATGACCTTCGCCGAGGTCACCAAGAACCTCGGCAACGTGATGATCAGCGGCAAAGGCTCGCGAGGCCCGAACCCTGCCGGGGTGGCCATCAACACCTTTGGGGTGCAGTTCGCCGAAGTCGAAGTGGACATCGACACCGGTATGGTGACGGTGCTGCGCATTGTTGCCGTGCACGACGCGGGTCGCATTATCAATCCCGCGCTCGCGGAGAGTCAGATGCAGGGCGGCATTCTCCAAGGCCTGGGCTATGCGTTGTACGAAGAACGCATCGTAGACGAACGACTGGGCGTGGTGCTCAATCCGAGTATGCACGAGTACAAAATTCCGACCATGGCCGATGTCCCCGTGATCACCGTGCTCTGGGCGGGCGGCTCCGACACCGCGGCGAATCACACCGGTGCGCGCGGCATAGCCGAACCGCCGATCATTCCCACCGCGCCGGCGATTGCCGCCGCGGTGGCCGACGCCATTGGCGCTGAGGTCCCGCAGATTCCACTCACGCCCTGGCGCGTATTGGCCGCCATTACCGGCACGCGATGAGGCGCGCATGAGGCCGCCTCACGCGCCGCTGCGTGCGCCATCGCTCGATGAAGTCCGTGCCGCTCGAACACGCATCGCTGGTCTCGCGTTGCCTACGCCACTCGTGTCGTTTGAGCACCGCACCGAGGCGCCGGAGCTTTTTCTGAAGCTCGAAAATCTCCAGCCCATTGGCGCCTTCAAAATCCGCGGCGCGGCGAATGCAATGGCGGTTGCCACACCCGAATCGCTCGCGCACGGTGTGTACACGGCGAGCGCGGGCAACATGGCGCAGGGCGTGGCGTTCTGCGCCCGCGCGCGCGGCATCGCGTGCGAGGTGATTGTGCCCGAGCACGCGCCGCGCGCAAAGACAGACGCCATCGAACGGCTCGGCGGCACCGTGATTCGCGTGCCATTCGACCAGTGGTGGCAAACAATGCTCGACCATGGCGCCGCGGGGATGGCTGGCCAGTTCATTCATCCCTTTGCCGATCCGGCGGTGATGGCCGGTAACGGCACCATCGCCGTCGAACTGTTTGAAGCGCTCTCTGCTGACGTCGACGCCATTCTCGTTCCCTACGGCGGCGGCGGTCTCGCCTGTGGAATCGCTGCGGCGGCGCGCGCCCTGCGCCCAGACGTGAAGATCTATGCGGTTGAGGTAGACACCGCCGCGCCGCTCACCGCGTCGTTCGCTGCGGGCCACCCCACGGCGATCACGCGCACGCGCACGTTTATCGACGGCATGGGAAGCGACCGCGTCGTGGACGAGATGTGGCCACTCGCGCAGGAGCTCCTGCACGGCACGGTGGTCGTGACCGTGGCGCAGATCGCCGACGCCGTCCGTCAGCTCGCCACACGCACGCGCACGATCGCCGAGGGAGCTGGGGCGTCGTCGCTGGCCGCAGCGCTCACGCTCCATACCCCAAACGCGCGAGGGGCCAACGTGGTGGCGTTACAGAACGCGCGCCGCGTGGTGGGCATTGTGAGCGGCGGCAACATCGATCACGACGTGCTCGCTACAATTCTGCGCGGCGAGACGCCGGCGTAACGCTTACGTCGCGCGCAGCGCGACGTGCGCCGAGACGCGCCAAACTACGTTGTGCTACGCCCGCCAGGGCGGCGGCGCACCGTGCTTGCGCTTGAGCTCGTTGTTGCGACGGTACAGCGTGCACGTCTTGCCAATCACCTGAATCACCTCGGCCTTCACGCGACCTGCGAGTTCGCCCGCCGCCTTCTTGGCGGTCATATCGACCGGCTTGCCGAGCTGCACTTTCACCAGTTCGTGCGTGCGCAGCGCGTCATCGAGGGACGCGGTGAGCGTCGGCGAGAGTCCCTGCGCGCCCACGTGCACCGTCGCCTTGAGGGCGTTGCATTCCGAGCGCAAATCCGCGCGTTCTTTTCCCGTCATTTCGGTCATCGATTCATTCCTGTGGCAATCGTCTGAAAGAACGGTAGCGGATTGATCGGCGGGCCGTCGGTGAATCGGTGCAAATCCTTCATCCGGAGGAGTTGAAAATGGAGGTGCGGCACGTCCTTGGGCGCATTCCCGGTCGTGCCCACGTACCCCAACACCATACCGCGCGAGATGGGCTGTCCTTCGACGAGTCCGCTCGCCCAGTGGTCGAGGTGGGCGTAGTAGTACACGAGGGAGAGCGTCGCGTCGGAGGCCCAGATCACGTTGCCGCCGAGCGTGTTCTTTCCCATTCGTAACAGCACGCCGTCGTCGGCCGCGAGCACTGGTGTGCCGCGCCGCGCGAGAATGTCCACCGCATTGTGCCGACGCTGGCCGTCACGCGCTTCGTTGAAGGTGTCGGGAATGTGTCCAGCCTGAACACCTTCCACCGGCACGAGCAGGCCACGATCGCGCAGTGCTTCGAGCTCTGGCGCCATCATTTCGAACGCGGTCGCGGGTCGCGCGTCCGGCCGCGCCTCAGGAGGCGCTGGCGACTCCGCCGGTGGCTCTGGGAGCGGACGCCCACGCCCCGCGGTCGTGGTCGGTGCGAGCACCGAAGACGTCGGCGACGGCCGCAGCGCGGGCACGCAAGCCGAGAGCATTGGGAGAATGAGGAGAAACGAGACGGAACGCATGGCACTCCTTACACGACCCGCAGAGGCGCGCGTCACATAGGAGCAGGGGGATCCCTCCAGTGTGCACTGACACCCCAACATCCCACATACCCGGCCGCGCGGCCAGTCGGCCGGTGGCCTCGGCCCGTCACAGGGTTCCAAGCCGCAGCCGCCGCCGCAGTAGCCGCCGCCGCAGCCGCCGCCACCAGAGCGCCCCTCAAAACGGCCCTTCCATCTTGCGTAGTGGATTCCCTTATAGTAATATGGTAATATCCTGACTGTGCTCCACAACGGGATTTTCCATACTGCATGCAGCGCCAGCACGATGGGCGCCAACCAGGACCCGGACGGCAGACATGATGAACTCCACTCGATTCTTCGCCGCGCAACCTTTTGAGCAGATGATCGCCGAAGCCACCGAAAATGGCGACCTCTGGCGCTCCATTGGCGCCCGCGCGACCGTCAGCGACGAGGCCGTGCGCCGCGTCGAAGCACTCGGCGGACACTGGCATATCGCCGCGCTCTCGGCGGACTGGTGCTTCGACTCGCTCGGCGTGGTCCCGTACGTCGCCGCACTCGCCGCACGGGCGTCGAACGTGGATTTGCGCGTCTTTGAGCGCGATGCCAACCCGGACTTGATGGACGCGCATCTCACCGACATCACCAAGCGCGCCATTCCCGTCATCATGACCTTTGACGACCAGTTCGAGGAGCATGGCTGGTGGGCCTCGCGGCCGCAGGCGCTGCAGCAGCTCGTCGACACCGAGTGGAAAGGCATGCCCAAAGACGCTCTGATCACCGAAAAGCGTCGCTGGTATGCGCAGGACCGCGGCAAGCACTCCGTCGACGCCACCGTCGCCCTATTCGAGGCGGCCGCTCGCGCTCAGGGTGCCACGCCATTGATCAGCGCGCGATAGGCAAAGGCACGCGAACGAGCGCGCCCCGTGACTTCCCGCGCCACACCGAGTTGCTCAAGGCGCGCCATCGCGGCGCCCGCCGTCGGGATCGTTTGACCCAGCGCGTCGGCGGCCTCGCCGATCGTGAGCATCAGTCGGTCAGCAAGTAAGTGAAAGAGATCGAGCGCCGAGTACGAAGCGCGGCCGAGCGCGGCCACTTTGGTCTCGTCAGCCGCGAGCCGTTCACGGGCACGCGTCAGTCCATTCAGCACGGCCACCGCCTCATGTTCGAGCGCCAGTGCCGATGCCGCGTGCCACGCCTCCGGCGCTCCCAGCAGCGCAATCCGATGCAACCCGTCGTTGATCGGGAGCGTGAGCCACGGCCCACCGAGGGCACCGCCGCGCCAGAGACTCGTCGTGCACTCCAGCGCCGCCGCTACGGCACCGATGCCGGTGCCAGTGCCGGTGCCAGTGCCGGTGCCAGCTACGGCACTATCACTGACGTCTTCACGTGCAGCAGCCACCAGCGCCAACTGCGCGAGCGCGAGCCCGTCCGCCACCGCGAACTCCAACGGCGCCCCGTTGCTGGCCAACAGGTTATCGAAATGCTCACAGAGCGCCGCCTCCCCCTCGCGGTCCCCGCGGAGAAGGGCGATCATTCCATCGGGGCCAGCGCCAAAGGGCACCACCGCAGCACGAAGCTCCAAAAGGCGCGCCAACCCTGCCGGCGCCAACCTTGCCGAAGCATCGAGACGGCCGACCGCCAAAAGAAGTCGTTCGCTAGTCTGCTGAGTGTTGGTCACGTGCTACACGCCACGGTTATAATGATTTGAACAGCTATTTTTATATAACGGTAACATTTTACAGCTCACCCGGAAATTCATGTTCCGGACCTCCCCGCAGCTGCTTCTTGATGAAGTATGCTAAATAAAACTTAGAATATCAACCTTTCTATGCTAGCCAATCTCAGCGCTCTCCTGGTGGCCGTCGCATTCCAGCAACCGCTCACCGTCCCAGCTCCGACCAAGCCGGCCGTGGACTCGGTGCAGGCCACCTACGTCCCGCACCGCGTCTACGACACGCGCAACAAGAGGTTCACCGACTTCGAGTCGATGGTCGCCGACCTCATGTACGCCGACGTCGTCTTCCTCGGCGAACAGCACGACGATCCCATCACGCACCGCCTCGAGGCTGCCACACTCGAAGGGCTCACTCGGCGACGCGGAAACATTGTGCTCGCCCTCGAGATGTTTGAGCGCGACGCCCAACGGCCGCTCGACGACTACCTGGCTGGAAAGCTCTCAGAAAAGAACTTCCTCGCCGTCAGCCGCCCGTGGCCGCGCTACGACACAGACTACCGACCGATGGTGGAGTTCGCGCGCCTCTATAAGTGGCCGGTGATTGCCGGCAACGTGCCGCGCCGTGATGCGAGCGCGGTGGCCCGCGCGGGGCTCGCCGTGCTCGATACCATGAACGCGGCCGAACGCACCTACGTCGCGCAGAACAACAACTGCCCGCACGACGGCTACTTCGATCGCTTTTCCGCCACCATGGGCGACATGAGCGGCCACGGCCCCGGAGGGCCGCAACTCTCCGACTCCGCCAAAAAAGCGATGCTCCAGCGCGTGTACGAAGCGCAGTGCGTCAAGGACGAAACCATGGGCGAGTCTATTGCGCGCGCCTTTGCCGCCGCGCCGCCGCGCGCACTGGTGCTACACGTCAACGGCTCATTCCACAGCGATTACCGAATGGGAACCGCTGAGCGCGCCAAGCAGCGCCTCAAAGGAAAAGTGGTGCAGGTGGTGAGCTTTATCCCAGTTGACGATCTCGATAAAGCCGACGGCCGCAGCGAACGCAGCATCGGCGACTACATCGTCTTTACGCTGAAGCCGGCCAAGTAAGACTCTGCGATGTTACGATGAGCGGTGCGGCGCTTGGCGTCGCACCGCTCATGGCATCAGAAGTCTTCCCAGACAAACCCGACGCTGAGTCGCGTCGCGCGCCGGCCCTTCACGTCCACGGCGAGCACGGACGTGCCGCCGGCGCGCTGTGTGGTGGAGCGCACCGCCACATCGTCCACCGCATCCCCATTGGCGTCGAACGCCACGAGCAGTTCGTGCGCACGGAACCGGTAATCGCTTATCCGGAGCGACGTGGCTTTGCCGAGTGTGTCCACGAGCACGAGCCGCTCACGCGACCATTCCACGTCGCCCGCCCGCACACTCACGAGCATGGCCAGCCGGCGCGCGCCACCAAAGCAACCACGCACCTGCGACACCCGCGTGTTCATCCCTTTGCGCAGCCGCTCGTACGGCGAGAGCGTGCCGGTGCGAATCGCGTGATCGAGTGAGTCGCGCAACACGGTGAGCCGCGGCGTGAGTTCCGCTGGAAGCGGCGCCGTGCGATCGCAGCTGTCCACGGCAGAAGCCGCGCCGCTCGCACTCGTCGCTGGACGGCTGCCCGTCGCAGGAACCGCGCCCCCAGCACGACCACCACCCACCGCCGGAGCCGGCAGCGATCCGGGTGGCCGACTGAGCACATTGCTCGCCACCACACCTTCGGCCAACTGCACGTGCGCCAATGCCACGAGCGCGGGAGTGGCGCGCACCAACGAATCCAACGCCGCCGACCCCTCGAGCACCAACACAATCCGCGAGTTCCACGTCGAGACGGCCGTTGCCCTCACCTCTTCGGCGCCGACTACGGTGCGGAGCGTCACGGTCGTGCCGAGCGGCACTATGGAACGGCGCGCGACCGCCTCGCGGTACGCTGTCGCGCGCGACGAGTCGCGGCGCACTTCGGTATCCACGCGCCCGATGTCCATCAGCAGTTTCTTGTTGCGCACCGCAGTCACAAACCACTGCTCACCAACGGGCGCGAACACCAGATAGCTCGCAATCGTGTCAGCAAGTGGAGAGAGCGTTGGCGGCGGCGCCTGCCAAGCGGGCGTGGCAGGGCGAGATGGCGTCGGGTCTGTACCTGCAGGAAGCACGGTCGGCGCGGACGCCCCGTTTGCCCCAGCGGGAACCGCCTCGCGCGGATGCGCCGTGGAATCCGCGACACCCGCCGTCCGCGACGGCGCACGCGAACACCCCGCCACAAGGACGGTCCAGAGAATCCAGCGTCGTGGACGCAGCATGCAAGGAATATTCACTCGCTTCCAAGCTACCCCAACGGCGCGAATCGTGACACCTTCCTATACAATGACCGGCTTCCACTATCTCCGCCCTGCCTCGCTCGACGAGGCCACCGCCGCGCTCGTCGCGCAGGACGCCGCGCCATTGGGCGGCGGCACCGATCTCTTGGTCACCATCAAAGAGCGCATTGCCGCGCCGAGCGAGCTGGTGGATCTGCGCCGCATTCCGGGCGCGCGCGACATCACCGTGCGCGCCGACGGATCGGTGCGCATCGGCGCCACCGCACGCCTCGCGGAGATTGCCGCGCATCCGGTGATCGCCGAACAGTTCGCCGCGCTCGCGCAAGCGGCCACGAGCGTTGGCACGCCACAGCTCCGCAACATGGGCACCATCGGCGGCAACCTCGGCCAACGCATTCGCTGCTGGTATTTTCGCCGCAATCTTCCGTGCTGGAAGCACGGCGGCGCGGAATGCCTCGCTTGGAAGGGCGAGAATCAGTATCACGCCATCTTTGGACGCGGCCCCTGTCACGCGGTGCATCCCAGCGATCCGGCCGTGGCGCTCGCCGCGCTCGACGCGACTGTTGAGATTGCTGGCGCCCATGGCGCAAGCCGCACCATCTCAATGTCGCAGCTGTACGCCGGTGCACACGAAAACCGCGAACAGGAAACCACGCTCGCGCACGGCGAGGTGATTGCCGCGGTGGAACTACCGGCCGCGAGTGCGGGCGGCACGCAGTACTACGAGAAGCTGATGCAGCGCGGCGCCTGGGACTTTGCCCTTGTCTCGCTCGCCGCGCATAAGCGTACCGACGGCAATGTGCGCCTCGTGCTCGGCGGCGTGGCGGCGGGCCCGTACGAGGTGAACTCCAGCATCGCCGAAGATGTGGCGAGCGGTGGGTTGGATGGCGACAGCATTGACGCGCTCGCCGAGCGCGCGATGTACGACGCGGAGCCGCTCTCGAATAACGGCTACAAGGTGTGGCAGGCGCAGGCGCTCCTCCGGCGCGCGATGCAGTCGTTCGGCGCATGACGAGTTCGTCCGCCTTTCCCGTTGCGGTGGTCATCGTCGGGGCCGGCGCTGGCACACGCTTTGGTGAGCCAAAGGCGTTCGCCGAGCTACACACGGGGCGCACTTTTCTCGAAGTGATCGCCGAGACCGCGCGCGATGCGAGCGCACAGCCGATCGTTGCCGTGCTTCCGCCGCGCGAGGGCACAAAGGAAACGGACGAGGTGACGCGTGGGCTCACCATCGTGCGCAATGCGAACCCCAAGTCCGAGCAGATTGTGAGCGTGCGACTTGGACTCACCGCGTTGGTGAGTAAGCCGACGGTTGGCGCACTCATTTGGCCAGTGGATCATCCGTTTCCATCGTTGCAAACCGTGCTGGTGATTATTGATGCTGCCAAACGCACCGGCGCACCATTCGTGGTACCGACGTTCGACGGCAAGCGCGGCCATCCGCTCTTCGCGCATCGCGACACGTGGCGCGAGTTGCTGACGGTGGCCGACGGTGGCGCACGCGCGGTGGTGCGCAGCTACGGCGATCGTGTGGTGGAGGTCGCGGTGCGCGACCCCGGCATTCTGCGCAACGTCGACACGCGCGAACAGCTGTAGAGAACAACTCACAAAAAGCGCGGAGGCCCTGTGCAGGCCGCCGCGCTTTTTTGTGCACCGCCCGTGCGCGCGTTCGCGTTATCGCGAGCGCGGACGACTCATCTATGGCACCGTCGCAATCTCCACGCGGCTCGCCGTGCCAGCGGTACGCCAGACGCGATGCGTCTGCTTTTGGTAGTCGCTGTCCTTGGCCTCAAAAATATTCGGCATCCACGTTTGCGGATTGCGGTCGATGATCGGGAACCAGCTGCTCTGTACCTGCACCATGATGCGGTGCCCCTTCTGGAACTTGTAGCTCTGCGTGTGCAGGTCGATCGTAATCGGGGTCACCTGCCCCGGCACCAATGGCTTGGGCTTTTCGAATGATTCGCGGAAGCGCGCGCGGAACACATCGTTGGCCACCATCAGTTGCCAGCCGCCCATCTTGAAGTCGGGCTTGTTGTCTTCGGGATAGACGTCAATGAGCTTTACCACAAAGTCGGCGTCCTGCCCCGTCGTGCTCACGAACAACTTGGCGGTGATGTCGCCCGCCACGGTCACGTCTTCGGTGAGCACCGGCGTTTCCCAATGCAGCACATCGGGGCGATCGCTCGCGAAGCGTTGATCTTCGAGGAGCCAGACGCCCCATCCACTGCCCTTGGGGTAGTACGTCGGCTCAATCGGCCGATGACGATACGGCACCGGATGCGCGGGGTCACTCACGTATTCGTCAAAGGCATTCGCCGCCGCACTTGGCGCGGTGAAGGTGAGTGCGCCGTTGGCGTTGAAGTACAGCGACTTCGTGACCGCTTCTTTGGGCGGCCATGCGGTGAAGGTGCGCCAGACATTACTCCCGCTCTCAAACACCGTTGCTTCCGCAGGGGCGGGCACGGCTTTGTCTTTGAGATATTTGGCAAAGAAGGGTGCTTCGATTTTGGCGCGGAAGTATTCGCCCGTGGCGGAGGTGAAGCTCACGTTGCCGAGTTTGTCGCCAGCGCCGCCGCGCCATGAGCCGTGACGCCAGGGGCCGACGACCATCGAGTTCAGCGATTTGTTGTCGTGCTTTTCGAGTTCACGGTAGATGGTGACCGGGCCGTAGAAATCTTCCTGGTCCCACCATCCTGCCACGTTCAGCGTGGGGACATTGACGCGCGTGAGGTACGACTTCATCGCCTGACGCTGCCAAAACTCGTCGTAGTTGGGATGCTGCTGAAAATCGTCCCACGTGGGGAGATGTTTGCCTTTGAGATACTTGCTCTGGATGTTGGAGAGCGCGCCGAGTTTGAGATACCAGTCGTAGGTGTCGTAGTTCTCGAACTCGAACTGTGAGCCGCCCTTGGAGTTCTCGACCATAAAGGCATATTCAAAGCCGTAGCTAAGGCGGAAGGCGCCGTTGTGGTGAAAGTCGTCGCCTAGCCACATGTCGCTCGGTGAAGCCTGCGGGCTCACCGCCTTGAGCGCCGGATGCGGATCGAGCATCGCCATGGCCGCAGTCCAGCCCGGATACGAGACGCCCATCATCCCCACGCGGCCGTTGTTGGCGGGGATTCCCTTGAGCAACCAGTCAATGGAATCGTAGGCGTCGGTGCTCTCGTCGATCGCCGCTTTACCGCCGGCGTCGATGAGGCGCGGAGGGCGCTGCATGACGAAGGTGCCTTCGCTTTCGTATTTGCCGCGGATGTCCTGCTCGGCAAAGATGTAACCATCGGCGTGCAGTTCGGCGTACGCTTTGCTCGGCCAGAAGTTCGGCCCCGGCACGCCGTACGGCGTGCGCACAAAGAGAATCGGCAACGGGCCCGTTTGCTTCTTGGGTACGAACCAGACGGTGTTGAGTTTGACGCCATCGCGCATGGTGACCATGCTGCGATGGAAGGTGTAGTTGGAGTCGGGCACCATCGCGCTTTGGGCCGACAGCGTGGCGGCGAGCACCACGAAGGCCAGCGCGCACGCCGTCCGGACACGGGACATCATTTTCGAAAACTCCGCAGAGGGTACGGAGCGAACTTATCGCCGAAGGCGCGTCCCCGCATCCCGTGTGGCGAGCGCCAAATGGGAAGCGCGTGTGCGGCTGCTACACGGCACGCCGGTTACGACGGCCAGAGCGTCGCGAACAGGAAGGCGGTGGCGGCGGCGTGGAGCGTAGCGTCGAGCAGTTGCGCAAAGAATGCGCGCCAAGGGCGTCCGAACCAGATACTGTCTGGCAACGAACTCGCCGCGTACGTGAGCAACGCCACGGAGAACACGATGCGCGCGGTCTGTATGGTCGGCACGCCCAGTTTGGATCCCGGCGCGGCGAGCCAGGCGATGTAGCCAATGGCAACGGAGGTCACGGAGAAGTAGAGCACCGTGGCGAGCATCATGGCCGGCTGGTTCGGCCGTCGGCGATTGGCGATGGCGAGGAATCCCACCGGCCCTTTTTCGAAGGCGACTTTAACGTCCGCACGGTCGAGTTCGCGGTTGGCTGCGTAGGGAAATGCGTAGAGCCCCGGAGGCGGCAGGTCCTTGCGGAGCGCGTCGAGGACGTCTGGCTCGGTGGGAAGGCGCTTCCAGGCAAAGCGATGGTGCGGCATCACGGTCCAGGCCAGGGCCGAGATGATGGAGCAGAGCGCGGCAGAGAGGAGCATGGGGAGCCACAGTTCCTTCAGGAAGAACATCGACGCGGCCCCCGCACCTGTGTGAGAAGAGAACAGAATGCGTGGTGGGCGGTGGCATCGCAACCGTTTAGCCCGGTTAAAGACGTGCGCCGCGGTGATCTCTCACCGCGGCGCCAGCGAAGCCGAGGGTTGCCCCTCGTCTCCAGCACACGCGCCCCCACCCGAGCGCGCCGTATTGTGGGCTCGCCAACTCGATGTTTTGACTTCGTCGAGAGGCATGCCTTCATCGATAAGTATCGGCAGGAACTGTGCCACACTGTACCCCCTCTTTGACGGCCTATTCTTCCGAGGGGAAAGGTGGGTTGCCGACCGACTAAAAGCGTGACAGGCGACATTAGAAAGCCGCTACAACTGGTAAATTCATTGCACTTATCTCACTATTACAAACATATGTTTTCGTTTATCGCCGCTGCGGCACGTTATTCCGAGCAAGAATAATCTGGACACACTTTTGTTGACGAATAGGAAAAGACGACTACTTTTCGGGAATGGAAGCGTCCACTTTTTCTCTCGCGGGCTTCAAGGGGATGCGCAATGATCTCCTCGTTGCGCTGCGAAAAGAACAGCCCCTAACGGCCAAAGAACTCGGTCAGCGTTTTGGCGTCACCGCCAATGCGCTTCGCCGCATTCTCAAGGAAATGGAAGACACGGGACTCGTCCGCTATCGCCGCGAAGTACGTGGCGTGGGCGGCCCGGTATACGCGTACTCCCTCACCGCTAAAGCCGAAGAGCTCTTTCCGCGCTCCTATGCCAACCCGCTCGCCGACGCGCTCACTGTTGTGCGCGCCGAGCAGGGCGCCGAAGGCGTGGTGCGCATTTTCCGAAAACGGTGGGAAACGATCGCCGCCGAGGCGATGCCTGCCCTCGCGTCGCTCCCCCTCCCTGCCCGTGCCCGTGCCCTCGCCGCCCTGCTCTCCCAGCAGGGCTACATGGCCGAGTCGGACGAAGCGGCCGGCAACGTCCGCATTCGCGAGCACAACTGCGTGGTCAAGGAAATCGCCACGCAGTTCCCCGAAGTCTGTTCCGCCGAAGCCGCCTTCATCTCCGACGTCCTCGGCGTCACCATCGAACGTCATCAACACATTGCCACCGGCTGTTCGAGCTGTGAATACACAGCCCGTTCGCTGCCCGTTCACCAGGAGCCGCTATGAGCGCCTCGATTGAGTCGCTGGTCAACAAGGAATACGCCTACGGATTCGTGTCGGACATCGACGCCGACACCATCCCCAAGGGCGTCAACGAGGATGTGGTTCGCCTCATTAGCTCCAAAAAGAATGAGCCGGCGTGGCTGCTCGAGTGGCGCCTCAAGGCCTTCCGCCGCTGGCAGACCATGACGGAGCCGCACTGGGCGAACCTCAAGTACAAGCCCGTGGACTACCAGAACCTCCGCTACTACTCGGCGCCCAAGAGCGTGAAGCCACTCCAGTCGCTCGACGAAGTGGATCCGGAACTCCTCCAGGTGTACGCCAAGCTGGGCATCTCGCTCAACGAACAGAAGCGGATGTCGGGCGTCGCGGTGGACGCGATTTTCGATTCCGTCTCGGTGGGCACCACCATGAAGGAAGAACTCTCCAAGCACGGCGTGATCTTCTGCTCCTTCAGCGAAGCGGTGCACAATCACCCGGAGCTGGTGCAGCGGTTCCTCGGGTCTGTGGTGCCGTACAGCGACAACTTCTTTGCCGCGCTCAACTCCGCAGTCTTCAGCGACGGTTCGTTCTGCTATGTGCCGAAAGGCGTGAAGTGCCCCATCGAACTCTCCACGTATTTCCGCATCAATGCGGCCGAGACGGGGCAGTTCGAGCGCACGCTGATTGTGGCCGACGAAGGCGCGAGCGTCAGCTATCTGGAAGGCTGCACGGCGCCCAAGCGTGACGAGAACCAGTTGCACGCCGCCGTGGTGGAGATCATCGCGCTCGACAACGCGAGCGTGAAGTACAGCACGGTGCAGAACTGGTATGCTGGCGACAAGGACGGCGTGGGGGGCATTTACAACTTCGTCACCAAGCGCGGCAAGGCGATGACCAACGCCAAGATCTCATGGACGCAGGTAGAGACGGGCTCGGCCATCACCTGGAAGTACCCGAGTGTCATTCTGCAGGGCGATAACTCCGTCGGCGAGTTCTACTCGGTGGCGGTGGTGGCCAACAAGCAGCAGGCCGATACGGGCACCAAGATGATCCACGTGGGGAAGAACACCAAGAGCACGATTATCTCCAAGGGGATTTCGGCGGGCGAGGGACAGAACTCGTACCGCGGACAGGTGAAGGTGCTCCCCAAGGCCGAGAACGCGCGCAACTATACCCAGTGCGACTCGATGCTCGTCGGCAACAAGTGCGGCGCCCACACCTTTCCATATATCGAAGTGGCCAACAACACGGCGACGCTCGAGCACGAAGCGAGCACGTCCAAGATTGGCGAAGATCAGATCTTCTACTGTAAGGCGCGCGGCTTGAGCACGGAGCAGGCGATTTCGCTGATCGTGAGCGGATTCTGCCGTGAGGTGTTCAAGGAGCTGCCCATGGAATTTGCACTCGAAGCGCAGCAGTTGCTGGGCATCACGCTCGAAGGATCGGTCGGGTAGGTCCGCTCGTCCCGTTACGCGTTCACCGTCGTTTACCGTCGTTCACCTCGCACTATCCGCGCGTTTCGCCATTTGGGATGCCGCGCCGCATACATACCGGAAACACCACTATGCTGAAAATCGACAACCTCCACGCCAACGTTGGCGACAAAGAAATCCTCAAGGGCATCTCGCTCACCGTCAAGCCGGGCGAAGTGCATGCGATTATGGGCCCCAACGGGAGCGGCAAGAGCACGCTCGCGCAGGTCATTGCGGGGCACCCGGGCTACGAGGTCACCAGCGGCTCCGTGACCTACCTCGGCGAAGACCTGCTCGACATGGACGCGGAAGTGCGCGCGCAGAAGGGCGTGTTCCTCGCCTTCCAATATCCCGTGGAAATTCCGGGCGTGACCAACGCCTACTTCCTGCGCTCGGCGTACAACGAAGTGCGTCGTGCCAACGGGGAAGAGGAAGTGGACCCGATGGATTTTCTCGACCTGATGACCGAGAAGCTCAAGATCGTGGAGATGGACGAAGCCATGCTGCACCGTTCGGTGAACGCCGGATTCTCGGGTGGCGAGAAGAAGCGCAATGAGATTCTGCAGATGGCGGTGCTCGCGCCCAAGCTCGCAATTCTCGACGAAACCGACAGCGGCCTCGACATCGATGCGCTGCGCATCGTGGCTGAGGGCGTGAACAAGCTGAAGCGTCCGGACAATGCGACGATTGTGGTGACGCACTATCAGCGGCTGCTCAACTATATCATTCCGGACTTCGTGCACGTGCTGAGCGCCGGCAAAATTGTGAAGAGCGGTGGCAAGGAACTGGCATTGGAGCTCGAGGCCAAAGGGTACGATTGGATCACGGGGGCCGCGTGACTTCGTACGCGGATGCCTTTGCGACCACGGCCGCACCGGCGGCGAATGGGTGGTTGCCGGAACTACGCCGCGCGGCCTTTGATCGCTTTAGCGCGCTGGGCTTTCCGACCACGCGCAACGAGGACTGGCACTTCACGAGCGTGACGCCGATTGCTGAGCGCACGTTCAAAGCGGTCAAGCCCGGCGCCAGCGCCCACTCGGCGAACGACATTACCGCACTGGCCGGCGGTGACGCCTCGTGGCACCGGCTGGTGTTCGTGAACGGACGATTCGAAAAGCAATTTTCCCATATGGACGGTCTGCCAGCAGGCGTCACGGTGACGACGCTCGCCGAGATGATCAAGACGCGTCCGGAGTTTGTCGCGGAGCGGCTCGGCAAGCTCGCGTCGTACGAGGATCAGACGTTCACGGCGATGAACACGGCCTTCGCCACGGATGGTGTGGTGATTCACGTGCCCAAGGGTGCGGTGATTCCCGTGCCGATTCATATCGTGCATGTGTGCGATACGCAGGCCGCGGGCGGCGCCGTGTATCCGCGACTCCTCGTGGTGGCGGGCGAACAGGCGCAGATGGCGGTTATTGAGACGTATGTGAGCGTGGGCACGCCGCAGTACCTCACGAATGCCGTCGCCGAGATTGAAGTGGGAGATGGCGCGCGCGTCGATCATTACAAGGTGCAACGGGAGAGCACCGAGGCGTTCCATGTGGGCACCGTGCAGGTGACACAGGGACGCGATTCGGTGTACCACTCCTTCAGCTTTGCTGAAGGGGCCGCGCTGAGCCGTACGAATGTTTATACGCGCATGCTCGGGCCTGGCGCGGAGGCCAAGCTCAACGGCTTGTACTTGGTGGATGGCACGCAGCACGCCGATCACCAGACGTTTGTGGAGCACATTGCCCCGAACTGCGCGAGTCGTGAACTGTACAAAGGCATTCTCGACGGCTCGAGCCACGGCGTGTTCAATGGCAAGGTGTACGTGGATCCCGAAGCGCAGAAGACCGACGGCAAGCAGACCAACCATGCGTTGCTGCTGAGCGAGGGCGCGCGCGTGGACACCAAGCCGCAGCTGGAGATCTTTGCTGACGACGTGAAGTGCACGCACGGCGCCACGGTGGGCAAGCTCGATCAGGTTGGGCTGTTCTATATGAAGAGTCGCGGCATCGGCGCCGATAACGCGCGCGCGCTGCTGACCTATGCCTTTGCGGCCGAAGTGCTGGAGACGATTGAGCTGGACACGTTGCGCCTCGAACTGGAAGCGGCGGTCTTTGCGCACTTTGTGAGCCCCGTACAGGAGTAGCGATGAGCGCCGAACTCGACGAACTGTACCAGAGCATTATCCTCGACCAGAACCGTCGGCCGCAGAATTTTCGCGCGATGGAGTCGAGCACCGGCCACGCGGACGGAGTGAACCCGATGTGCGGCGATCAAGTGACGGTGTGGGTGAAGCTCAACGGTGACACGCTCGAGGACGTGAGTTTTCAGGGACAGGGGTGCTCGATTTCCAAGGCGAGCGCGTCGTTGATGACCGCAGCGATCAAGGGCAAGACCAAGGCGGAAGCCGAGAAGTTGTTCGATGATTTTCACGACCTGATCACTGGCAAGACGGATGGCGCGAGTATGGGGCGCCTGAAAGCGTTCGGCGGCGTCTTCCGGTTTCCGTTGCGGGTGAAGTGTGCGAGCCTGGCGTGGCACGCCATGAAGAGCGCACTCGAGACGGGCGAAGGAAAACTGAGCACGGAGCCCCACGAGGGGTAACGGCGTTACGGAGGCAGGGATGGGGCTGGTACCGCGGTCGGATTTTCCGTTGTTGGCGAAGCATCCGGAGCTGGTGTATCTGGATTCCGCGGCAACGAGCCAGAAGCCTCGGGTGGTGGTTGATGCGATCCGCGCGTATTACGATGACGCGAACGCCAACCCGCACCGTGGCGCGTACCGACTGAGCGGACTGGCCACCGAGGCGTACCACAACGCCCGGGCGCAGGTCGCGCGCTTTCTCGGTGTGGCGGATGCCGACACGTTGATTTTCACGCGTGGCACCACCGAATCACTCAATCTGCTGGCCACGGCGTGGGGCCGTGCGAACGTGGTGGCGGGTGACCGAATTGTGGTGACACGCATGGAGCACCACGCGAACTTTGTGCCGTGGCAGCAGCTCGCCCTGGCCGTTGGCGCGGAGTTTTGCATTGCGGAACTCACGGCTGATGGCACGGCGCTCGATCTCGCGCATCTCGCATCGCTGATCAACGACCGCACCAAAGTCGTGGCGTTCGGGCACGTGAGCAATGCGCTCGGCGTGATGAACGATGTAGCGGCGATTTCCGCGCTGGCGCGAAAGGTGGGAGCGCTGGTAGTGTGCGATGGGGCGCAGGCGGTCCCGCATCTGTCCGTAGGCATCGACGCGCTCGGCGTGGACGCGTATGCGTTTAGCGGGCACAAGATGCTCGGCCCGATGGGGATTGGCGGGCTCGTGGTGCGGCGCGCGATTCTCGAGAAAATGCCACCGTACCAGTTTGGGGGCGACATGATTTCGCTCGTCGGTGACGAGCGGACCACGTGGAATGTGATCCCGCACAAGTTCGAGGCTGGCACGCCGAATGTGGAAGGTGCCGTTGGGCTTGGTGCGGCGGTTGGATATTTGGAATCGGTGGGTATGGACGCCATTCACGCGCACGAGACGGCGCTCGGACGTAGTGCAGCGACGGCGCTCGGCGAGCTCGCGGGTGTTCAAGTGCTCGGGCCCACCTCGGCGCAGCGGTCGAACGGAGTGGTGAGCTTCGTAGTGGACGGCGTGCACCCCCACGATCTTTCGCAGATTCTTGACGCGCAGAACATTTGCGTGCGGGCGGGACATCACTGCGCGCAGCCGTTGATGCGGAAAATGGGGATGCCGGCGACGACGCGGGCGTCGTTCTATATGTACAACAGCGAGGCTGACGTCGTGCGGCTTCGGGATGCGGTCGGAGCGGCCCAGCAGCGACTCGGGCTCTGAGGCCAGCGCGCGTGGGCTGACTGCGGCAACGATTCGGCGGAAGAAAGTGTCTAAGAGCGAGATACAGTTGTCTGGATAAGGGTTGCCCAGCTCTTGCAACAGGCGCACCACTGTCTAGGCTTCGGAGTTCGCCTCTCTCTCCCCTCCGAACGTGCGCCAGCTCTTTGTTTCGCTGTTCTTCGCCGTGCTGTGCTCGGCGCCCGTTCGCACCGTCACCGCGCAGGCTACGCCCTCGTTGAGTGCTCCTTCACCACTCCTCCGAGTGTACGTGGACTGTCCGAATGTGATGTGTGATCGCGATTTCTTTTTTCGGGAAATCGCCTTTGTCAGTTTCACGCGCGACCGCAACGATGCCGACGTGCACCTGCTGTCTACCGGGCTCATGAATGGTGGCGGCGGCCAGCAGGTGACGATGCAGTTCATTGGCCTGCGCGCGTTTGCCGGACGCGTCGATACGCTCACGACGTCGATTTCCACCGACGCCACGGAAGACAACATCCGGCGTGAGATGGTGCGCGTGTTCAAGCTCGGGCTTGTGCGTTTTGTGGCCACCACGGCCGCCGCGAAGCAGCTCCGGGTGGAATTCGAGGCGCCGGCGAACGGCGCGGTCAATTCACCGATGCGAGATCCCTGGGACTCGTGGATTTTTGACGTGAGCGGAAATGGCTCGTTTGGCGGAGAGTCGCAGAGCACGCGGCGGAGCGTGTCGTATTCGACGTCGGCGCGCCGAGTGACCGAGGCGCTCAAGTTCAGCTTCAGCCTCAACGGCAGTTACCGGGAATCGCACTATACGTACGATGACGGCACGTCGAGTTCGTTCATTCTTCGCTCTTGGGGTGGTACGTCGCGCGTGGCCAAGAGCCTCACCGACCACTGGTCGGTGGGCGGCACGGGAAGCTTTGGGCACTCCGAGTTCAACAATCAAGATCTGTACGCCAAGGTCGTGGGCTCGGCGGAGTACAACTTCTTTCCGTGGAAGCAAGCGTCCCAACACCAGCTGGTGGCGCTCTATGCCATCGGCGGCGCGACGTACCGGTATCAAGAGGCCACCATCTTCGACAAAATGAAGGAGACTCGGCCGCTCCATCAGGTGATTCTGGCATCGCAGGTGAAGGAGCCGTGGGGCTCGTTTAATGCATCGCTGAGCTTTTCACAGTACCTGCACGACCTGTCCAAACAGAATGCGAGTGCCTTTTTGAGCACGAACATCCGAATTGCGCGTGGACTCTCGCTCAACTTCTTTGGCACAGCCTCGATTGTGCACGACCAGCTGTACATCGCGGCCGGCGGGCTCACGCCAGCGGAGATCCTCACGTCGCAGCGCTCGCTGGCCACGACGTTCTCGTACGGCGGCTTTGTGGGGCTGTCCTACACCTTTGGCTCCATTCTCAACAGCATCGTCAATCCGCGGCTGGATGCGCTGAACGGCGGCGGGCAGACCTTCTTCTTTTTCTAGCTTTGCCGGGATGCGTGGCAGAATGGGCGTCGGCACTGCATACTCCATGGCAGTTGCCGATCAGCCGTCGCGTTGCAGACGACGCATCCCACCCGCGTTCCGTCACGAGGCACTTCCGTGCGCATTCCACGCTCGCTGTTCCTGATGACCCTCGTCGCCACTGCGACGCTTCCCGTCCTTTCCTCCGCGCAGTCGGCTGACCCAGGCGCCGCGATGCATTGGCGCCAGATCGGCCCCACGCGTGCCGGGCGTGCCCGTGCGCTGTCTGGCGTGCCGAGCCAGCCGAATACGTTCTACATCGGCTTTGATAATGGCGGGGTGTGGCGCACCACCGACTACGGCTCCACCTGGGTGCCGTTATTCGACAAGGAATCCACGGGCTCTATTGGCGCCATTGCCGTCGCCCCGTCTAATCCGAACATCATTTACGTGGGGACGGGCGCGGGGATCATTCGCCCAGACCTCGCCACGGGCAATGGCATCTACAAGTCCATTGATGCGGGAAAAACGTGGACGCACCTCGGGCTATTCGACACGCAGATGATCGCGATGATCGACGTGGACCCGAAGGATCCGAACCGTCTCTTTGTCGCCGCGCTTGGCCACCCCTATGGTCCAAGCGCCGAGCGTGGGTTGTTCCGCTCGCTGGACGGTGGCAAGACGTTTCAGAAAGTGCTGTATCGCGACGAGTACACGAGCGCGAATGATGTGCGTATCGACCCAAATGATCCGAACGTGGTGTACGCGACGCTCTGGCAGCAGCAGCAGGCGTTCTGGGAAGGCGGCGGTTTTGGTGGCGGCGGCAATGGCATCTATAAGTCCACCGATGGTGGCACCACGTGGAAGCCGCTGACGCAGGGATTGCCGACGGTACTGCAGGCGAACATCGCGCTGGCGCCGAGCAATGCGAAGGTGCTCTACGCGATGGTCGCGTCGGCCACGGCGACTGGAGCGTCGGGGCCGGTAGCGTTCTACAAGTCGAGTGATGCTGGTGAACACTGGCAGCTCGCTGTGACTGCCGCGGGTTCAACGCGTGTGCCGGATGCTCGTCCGCTTTCACGTATTGGCGGCGGCGATCTTCCAACGATCGTGGTAGACCCGAAGCACGAGAACGTGGTCTATAGCTCGTCGACGGTAATGTGGCGCACCGAGGATGCCGGCGTGAACTGGTCAGCGGTGCGCGGTGCTCCCGGCGGCGATGACTATCAAAAGAACTGGATCAACCCGAATAATCCCGACATCATTTTGGCGGTGTCCGATCAGGGGGGCGTGGTGTCGGCGAACCGCGGCCTCAGCTGGAGCAACTGGTACAATCAGCCGACGGCGGCGATGTACCACGTTTCCACCGATAACGATTTTCCGTATCGCGTGTGCGGTGGTCAGCAGGACTCGGGATCAGCCTGCGTGGCCAGCCGGTCAATGGATGGACAGATCACCTTCCACGACTGGCATCCGGTGAACATTCAGGAATACGGCGTGGCAGCGTCTGATCCGAAGGATCCGGATCTCGTGTATGCAAGCGCGCGCACCAATGTGTCGCTGTACAATCGCAAGACCGCGCAGACGACGCAGGTGGGACCGGATCTCAGCGTGAAGGGGCCGAATGGCGAGAACTTTGGCCGCAACGTGCGCACGATGCCCATTCAGTGGTCGCCGGTAAAGCCCGACGTGTTGTTCTACGCGTCGAACGTGGTGTGGAAGTCGGTGGATCACGCCAAGAGCTGGACGCGCATCAGTGGCGACTTGGCGCGCCAAACCTGGGAAGCACCGGCGAGCGCTGGTAAGTACGCGAGCACCGTGACGCCCAGTCCGCTGGGCGCGATTACGGCGCTCTCGCCGTCGCCGAAGGATCTCAATGTGTTGTGGGCCGGCACCGATGATGGGTTCATTCAGGTGACGACGAACGGCGGCACCTCGTGGCAGAACGTGACGCCTGCGGCCATCAAGGCGTGGACGCGCATTTTCAACATTGAGGCCGGCCACTTCGACACGCAGACGGCGTACGCTGCCGCCAACTCGATGCGCATCGATGACTGGAATCCGCATTTTTTCCGCACCCATGACGGCGGTAAGACGTGGACCGAAATCAACAGCGGCATCGCTGGTGGATCGGTGGCGAACTCCATTCGTGAAGATCCGCGGCAGAAGGGGCTGCTCTACGCCGCCACCGATATTCAGGTGTGGGTGAGCTTTGACGATGGCGATCACTGGCAGTCGCTGCGTAACGACATGCCGGCGATTTCCGTGCGTGATTTACAGGTGAAGGACGACAGTAGCTGCCTCTGCTCCGATCTCATTGCCGGCACGCACGGCCGTGGGTTCTGGATTTTGGATGACGTCACGCCGTTGCGTCAGGCGGCGGCCATCCGTGCGGCGAGTGCGGCCAAGCGCGCGTATCTCGTGAAGCCGGTGGTCGCGGTGCGTGTGCGTCATGGCACCAACGACGCCACCCCGTGGCCGCCCGAACTTCCCGCCGGCGAAAATCCAATGCCGGGCGCGATTCTCGATTATTATCTGCCCGCCGATGCGAGCGGCGATGTGCTACTCGAGATTCTTGACGGCAGCGGCAAGGTTGTGCGCGACTACTCGACCAAGGACCCAGTACTCGCCGTACATCCCGCCAACGACATGGCGGCGTACGACAAGATCTGTCAGCAGCGTCCCACCGCAACGTTCTGCGGACTCCCGCTCTATTGGCCCGCCAAGCCGATCACGCTCTCGGCGAAGGCTGGGATGCACCGGTTCAGCTGGGATCTGCACTTTGATCCGCTGCCCGTTGCGGACATCGAAGACAATGGTGACGAAGGCGCCGTGGGTGCGGTTCCGCACGCCACGTACGACGATGTGAATGCGCCGTGGGCGCCGGCGGGCAACTATACAGTGCGCCTGACGGTGGACGGCAAGAGCTACACGCAGCCGTTGACGCTCAAGCTCGACCCGCGTGTGAAAACTCCTGCGGTGGCGCTCGCGCAGATCGCGCAACTTTCGCGCGGATTGTGGGATGCGGCAACGGCAGCGCACGCGGCCAGTGCTGAGGCGCGCGCACTGTCGGCAAAGGTTGAAAAGCTGACGGGCGCTGATGCCGAGGCGTTCAAGGCCAAGATTGATTCGCTCGCTCCGGCACCGCAGCGTGGCGGTGGTCGTCGCGGTGGTGGTGGGCGTCGGGGTGGCGGTGCCGGTGGTAGCTCGGTGACGCTTGAAGCCGCGAGCAATGCGATGATGTCGGCGGCGATGGCGATGCAGGGTGCCGATGTGGCACCTACGGACCGTGCGCTGGCGACGGTGGATCGTTCGCGGAAGCAGGGCGCCGAGGTGATGGCCAAGTGGACGGCGCTCAAGACGACCGGACTTGCGGGCTTCAATGCGAAGCGGAAGGCGGCGGGGCTGCCCGAAGCGAAGTAACGCTGCATCGGAAAGATGAAGGGGAGGAAGTCCGACACGCGGACTTCCTCCCCTTCTCCGTTGATGCTGTTGGTGTTGTTGGTGTTGTTGGTGTGGTTAGTTCAATGCTTCAAAGACGCCGGCGTCGCGATTCTTGCGCACGTTGTTCCACGCAAAGCAGCGACCATTCATGGCGATGTACACGCCCACGGGGAGCGCCTGCACAAAGGAGAGGGCGCTGCCGAGGTTGAAGAGTCCGTCGGAGCTGCCAAAGGCAAAGGGGACCATCGCGCCGGTGAGGACGACAGTTTTGTCGGTGACCGCGGCGGCAATCGCCGTGGCCGTTTCGACCATGGTGTCGGTACCGTGCGTGATGACGATGCGGGGCTCGGCGCACGATGCGCAGGCCGCGACAATTTTCTGGCGGTCGGCGGGGGTCATATCGAGGCTGTCGATCATCATCAGAACGTCGATGGCCACATCGAGCTTGCAGCGGCCGCGTTCGAGCACGTCTTCGACGTGACTCCGATTGAACGCCAGCGCGCCGGCCAGTTCGTTGTATTCTTTATCGAACGTACCGCCAGTGACAAAAATGCGAACGGCCATGGTGCTGTTACCCCGCGCGCGGCATATGCCGCAGCTCCCGGAAGCCCACCATGCGGCCCGTCTGCTCGTCCCACAGCGTGAGGCGCAGCGACCGGAACGCAGTGCGCAACGTGAGCACCGGCGCTTCGTGGAAGATGGCGTTTTCTTCGTGGGCTTTTTTGAGACGATAGTTCGGAATTTTCGGCCCGAGATGGTGCACGTGATGCAAGCCGATGTTTCCCGTGAACCAGTTGAGCACGGCGGGAAGGCGCAGATACGAACTGCCCATCACTGCCGCCGTGGCGTAGTCCCATGCCTTGTGGCGTTCCCAGTAGGCGTCTTCGAACTGGTGTTGGACATAGAAGAGCCAAATGCCGGCGGCGCCCGCGAGGTAGAACGCGGGGAGGTAGAGGAGCACCACCGGCTTCCAGCCGAACGCGACGATCCCAATGGCGGCGAGGCCGGCCATCGCGATGTTAGTCATCCAGACGTTCCACAACTGCTTCTTACCGGTGGCGACACCCGGCGCGCGAAAGCGCTGGAGCACCATCATGTGCAACGGGCCCACACCAAAGAGGACGAACGGACTGCGGTAGGCCCGGTACTTGAAACGGCCGAAGCGCGAGAGTGCTCGGTATTCGGCGCAGGTCAACGTGGTGACGTCGCCATAACCACGGCGGTCAAGATCGCCCGACGAGGCGTGGTGAAGCGCATGTTCGCGACGCCACTGGGCGTAGGGCGTGAAGGTCAACACACCGGTGATAAAACCAATGGCGTCGTTGACGCGCGGCCAGGACGAAAAGCTGCCGTGACCACAATCGTGCATGATGATGAAGGTACGAATCTGAAAGCCGGCAATCGGGAGCAACATCAGCACGCTCGCCCACGGCGCGACCGGAATGAGCCACGCCGCAAACCAGAGCGACGCGAAGAGTAGTACTAGTGTGATGGCCAGTTGCCGGATGGACCGGAGCGAATCGGGGGTGGCATAACGGGCCACGATGGAGCGCCAATCCGCGCTGTCCGCGATGCTCGTGGCGTTTGGCGCCGTGTGCTGTTCGGTCATGGATTCCGGGGGTCGAGAATGGGGGCCAATGGTGTAAGCAGGTCGGCAGGCCCGTCACTCGTGATTCGCGCGCGCGGCGCATCTCTGAAGTATAGTAGAATTAGGGTCTCGGCGCCTATGCGTAGCTCTACCGAGTAACGTTCTGTTACGGCAGGCGGCTTCGGAGACCGAACCACTAACTGGGCTATGCGGCATGGTGATCGA
The DNA here is from genome assembly GCA_026387915.1 of Gemmatimonadota bacterium. NCBI lineage: Bacteria > Pseudomonadati > Gemmatimonadota > Gemmatimonadota bacterium. Next base: position 21,060 of record JAPLKS010000018.1, on the reverse strand, counting down.
AGTTGAGGTGCGCAATGTGATCAATCTGACGGGGCGTGGTGCGACGGTCGTTGCCTTTGCACGCGGCGCGTTGCCGAAAGTCGGCACGTTCACGCCACCGTTGGTGTTTGGCGCGGCCGCCGCGCGTCAGCTCGAGGTGTCGGGTGTCGAGAAATTGAGTGCGATGGAAGTGGGTGGGGTGTCGCTCGGATTATTTTTCAAGAAGCCGCCGACGGTGGCGGAGCTCAAGCACGCGGTGCCTCCGGGAAGCCGACTGGCGCTCACCGACGGTCTGTGAAATGTTTTATCAGTAGCATCTAACGGAGAATGTGATGACGACACGTAACTGGACCCGCCGTATCCTGGGCGCAGTGGCCCTCGCCACCGTCGTGCTGCACGCCAACGTCGCTACGGCACAGGGCGCGCCGCGTACGCCGCGCTCCGACAGCCTGCGCGAAGCGTCGCGCCTCGACACGGAAGGACAAACGGCCAAAGCCCGCGAGCTCTTCCAAAAACTCATCGAGAGCGCGCCGGATCCCCTGGCGAAATCCGCCGCACAACGCGCGATGGCCATGTCGTACGCCTTTGACGGCGACTGCGCGAACACCGTGAAGTACGAGGAAATGGTGATCGCGTATTGGCTCACGCGCGAACAGGCGGAGCCGCAGAACGCGTTTTATCAGCAGGGCGAGATGGCTAACGAAGCCGCGCGCGTGTGCATCGACGCTGGCGACCTCAAGACGGCAGACAAATACTACCGCCGTGGATCGGAACTCGGACTCAAAGAGCCGGAGCCGCGCTCGCACCCCAAGTCGCTCTGGGACTTCCGCCTGACGCACGCACTGGCCCGCCTCGCGGCGCGTGCGGGCAATGCGGCCGAAGCGCAAAAGCAGGTGGCGGCGGCGCGTAAGATTCTCGACGCCGATCCAGCCATGGCCGCGCAGCAGGAGCGCTTCTATCCGTATCTCGTCGGCTACGTGGCGCTCTATACCAACAATCTCGCGGTCGCACAGACGGAACTCACCAAGACCATCGCGATGCAGGGGAACGCCAACGATCCCTTTATGAACACCCTGCTCGGCATGACGTACGAAAAGCAGGGTGATGCGGCGAAGGCCAAGGAGCTATATCAGAAGGCGTACGACCTTGCCACGGCGCACACTCCGCCGGCGGCGTTCGTGCGGCCGTTCACGCGCAAAAAACTCGGCGCGCCCTAATCGCCTGATCGTAGCAGGAGTTTTTGCGCCGCCGTCGCTGTTGTGCGACGGCGGCGCTTTTACTTGATCACGCCGAGCGCTTGTGCATCGGCCTGCAAATAGGCGGTGGTCCGGGCGGAGTAGACGGCGGCATTTGCGGTGATGGCGGTGGGATACGCTGCATGCTGCCATTCAATGGTCAGCTTGGCGCGGCTTCCCGTGTCGTCCACGGTGTAGCGACCATACCACGGCGCACTGCCCTGAATTGACACGATCACCGTGCCTGGTTCCGTGCCGCGCTGCCAGGTGGCGTCGGCGCCACGCTTGTTGCCAGGAACAGACCAGTCGTGATCCTCGAGCTCCATCCGCTGAAATGAACCGTATGCGTTGGTGACGTCGTGAATGGTCATCACTTCGTAGTAGAGTGGATCGATGGAACTCCACCCCTTGTTGGTGAGGAGCCACTCGCCCACGATCGTACCGAGGTGATCTGGATGGTTCAACATTTTGTTCGTGAGGAACGGCTCCCACGGACGGTGGTTGCCTGCGACTTTCCCAGCCTTGAAGTAGGGCTCCACCTGCTCCGCAATGTGCCGAGCGATGAGCGACGCTTTCACATCCTCACGCAGATAGTCGAAGGGTGACACATACGAGCCACCCGTGGTTGGCGTGCCACCCGTGCGTTCGCCGTCGGTGCGATTGTCATCGATGAGCATAAACTCGGCGCTGGGCGCATTGCCGACCGGATCACCTTCCTTGACGGTGTCGCCGAGTTTGACGAGCGACTGGCTAACATCGAGATGCTTCCCGACGAGTCCTTGCCCGTAGTCGATGGTCACGAAGTATTCGTGCACGCCGTTGCCGAGCCCCCGGTCGCCCATGTCTTCGATCTTGGTGACCTTGCCGGCGGCCCAGCTGCGAACAACGGTGCCCGGAGTGATCGGAATCCAGACGTGATTGAGCCCTTCGACATGCCCGCCTTCGTGCGCACCGAATGCGCCAAATCCACCCGACGGTCCGAGGACAATGTTGCCGAGCGGAACGGGCAGGCCCAGCCGCACCGGCGAGCCCCAGCTCGGAACCGGTTGCGTCCACGCGTTGTCGGACCACGGGACGTTTCTGACGACGGTGGGACCATCAATGGCACCCGTGTGCTTGCCACAGGCGGCGAGCCAGACGATACAGCACAACATGCGATACGACATAAAGCCCCGGGGGGTTGGGGAAACGCGCAGCGACTTTGTCGTCAGTCGATCTTTTTCTCTCCAGAACCGATGGCCAAGTACACGAGTCCGCCGGTAAAGGCGAGCCCCGCCGTCACGAGAAATGGCGCGGCGTAGCCACCGGTACGATCGACGAGCCATCCGGTGACATATACGCCGATGATTCCAGGAATAGTGGCGAAGGTGTTGCTGATGCCCCAGATCACGTCGGCATAGCGCGGGGCGATGTCGAACGAGTTCACCGCAAAGCCGGCAAAGCAGAACGCCAGCATGCCGGTGACGCCGCACATCACAGCCGCCGCGATGGCTGCGCTGGGGGCCGTGTGCAGCAACAGCATGAAAGCCGCTGCACCCACGGATCCAATGACTTGCAGCAGTTTGCGCACGAAAGTCGCACTGTAGCCACGTGCGAGCATCGCGTCAGCCACAAAACCGATCACGATACTCATCACGAACGACACGAGCCATGGCGCTGCCGAGAGCAGGCCGGCATTGGCAAGCGACACACCGAAGGTGGCTTTGAAATAACTCGGGAGCCACGCCAGAAGCACGTAGAGCGTCCAGTTATGGCAAAAGTGATTGACGATGATCGCCCACACCGCCGGCGTCCGCATGATGGTGCGCCACGGCACGGCACGACCCGCGAGCGGTTTCGCATCCTCCACGCCGCGTCCTTCTCCGACGAAGACAAACCAGAGAATGGCCCACACCAAGCCAAGCGCGCCGAACAGGTAGAAGGGCATCGGCCATCCGTACGAGCGCACCAGATAGGCCGTGAGCGGGAGCGCGATGAGCGTCCCCATCGAGATGCCGCTGGTTGCAAATGCCATGGCGCGCGTGCGCCCCTGCGTGGGCACCCACCGGCCAATCATGTTGACCGTGCCGGGAAAGACCGCCGCTTCACCCAAGCCGAGTGCGATGCGCGCGGCGATGAGCGTGCCGAGGGACCAGAGTGCGGCCGGTGGCGTTAGCACCGTGAAGAGCGACCACGCGATCACCGCCACACCCAGCACCACGCGACCGCCGTACTTGTTGGCGAGAAGGCCGCTCACCACCTGGAGCAGGAGGTAGCCAATAAAGAACGACGACAGCACGAGGCCCTTCGTGGTCTCCGTCCACCCAAACTGCTCTTTCATCGCGATGGAGGCGACCGAAATGTTGGTTCGGTCGAGATACGAGATGAAGATGGCCGCAAAGCAGAGCGCGACGACGGTGTAGTGTTGCGACCATCGGCGCGCTGGCGTGGTGGAGTTCGTAGGGCCTCCGCGGCCCTAGGGCCTTGGGAATGGACTCGAGAACTTTGGGTCGGTCAGCAAACTTGCATCCGTGAGCGTCCCAAGGTAAGCCACCAGCGCGTCCAACTCGGCACTGGTCAAATTTAACCGCTGCGGCTGGCCGTTGGGGCCACGTAGCACGCGGTCCAGATTGGGACTGCCCTGAATGCCGCTGTTGTAGTGTTCCACCACTTGGCGGAGCGTGGTGAACCGCCCGTCGTGCATGTAGGGGGCTCGCACCGCGATGTTCCGGAGACTGGGCGACTTGAATCGGCCGCCGCCAGCGCCGGTGTCGGAGAGGACGGCGTCGAGTCCGTTGTTGTGGACGGTGTTGCTCACCTGCGCATCGGTCCGATGGCAGCGCGCGCATCCCGCTCGGCCGACAAACAACTGTTGGCCCTGTAGCTCTTGCGCCGCAAAAACCGCGGCAAAGTTCGGCGGCGCATTGCCGACGAAGGCTTGATCGTATTTGGCGCGGTACGAGCTCAGCGAGCGCACGAACTGTGCGAGCGCTCGGCTGATGCGGTCACTCGTGACGTCCGTAGTGCCAAAGGCCGCGCGAAAGAGCGGCGCATAGAACGTGGTGGCCGCGAGTTTGGATTGCAACACTGGCAAGGTCATTCCCATTTCGGTGGCATCTTGAATGGGCATCAGGACCTGCACTTCGAGACTGCTCGCGCGCTCGTCCCAGAAGAAGCGGCCGGGCTGATAGTATCGCGCATTGGCGAGCGCCATCGAGTGCCGATGGGTGAAGCCCCCGGCGAAACCACGGCTGAGTCGCGCGCTGTCGCCGAACGCACGCGCTTGCACGTGGCACGACGCGCACGCGACCTGATTGTTGACCGACAGGCGCTTGTCGTAGAAGAGCACGCGCCCGAGCGTGGCGCCCGCGTCGGTCACACGATTACTGGCGGGCGTATTGTCGGTGGCCGCCACGCTCCCTGGCGGGCCATTGGGCGCCGTAAAGTGGAATGGCAACGCGATTGCGGCATCCGCGTAGCGAAACGGAACGGCGGGCAACACCGGCACCGTGACGTCAACGGGCGCTACGGCATTCACGGCAACGGTTGCGACGGTACTGAGACCGTCGCCTGTCGCGGGTGCGTTGATCGCGCTGCTGCTGCAGGCCGCGAGGGTGAGAACCGATAGTGCGGCCAGGCGGGGGAACGTCGAGTTGCAACGGCAGACCATGAACATCCTCGTGGCGAATACGTTGACGATTAGACGCCGCGTTTGCGAATTCGTTCCATCGACTACACCGATAGTTTGAACCAGTCGTGCACGCGTGCCCTGAGCGCGGCATCGCCGCGCACATGAGCATACTCGTTCGTCACGTTCGAGTACACGTAGTCCTTCGCCCATTGTGTGACGTGCGTCACACATTCTGATACCGCGTTGATGGCGTGATCGATATCCGCCATGGTCGTAGACGGATGGAACGACAGCCGTACCCACCCTGGCTTTTCGGAGAGATCGCCGCGGTCAATGCGGTCGGTGATCGCCTTGGACCGTGATGGATCCACGTGCAGCAAGTAATGGCCGTAGGTACCGGCGCACGAGCACCCGCCGCGCGCCTGCACACCGAAACGATCATTCAACAAGCGCACCATCAGGTTGTAGTGAATGTCTTCCACCCAGAACGAGAGCATGGCGAGCCGATGGCGACCGGCGGGCGCGAGCAGATGGACACCAGGGATTTTCGCGAGCGCGTCCATGGCATACGGCACGATCTGTGCTTCACGCTCACCCATGGCCTCGACGGTCATCGCATTCTTCACTTGGACGGCGAGCGCGGCCTTGATGGTCTGCAAGAACGCCGGCGTGCCGGCATCTTCACGCGCTTGGATGTCTTCAATAAATGCGTACTGCCCCCATGGATTCGTCCACAGCACGGTCCCACCGCCGGCATCGTCGGGCACCGTGTTCTTGTAGAGCGAGCGATTGAACACCATGACACCCGATGATCCAGGCCCGCCAAGAAATTTGTGCGGCGAAAACAGCACGGCGTCGAGGCGCTCTTCGGGATCCGCGGGATGCATGTCCATGGTCACGTATGGTGCCGAGGCCGCAAAATCGATGAGCGCGATTCCGCCGGCGCGATGCATGAGCTTGGCCATCGCGTGATACGGCGTGAACACGCCCGTCACGTTGGAGCAGGCAGAGAAGGCACCAATCTTCACCGCGCGGTCGCGATACTCGTGCAGTTGCGCCTCGAGCGAGGCCAGGCTCACCACGCCCGCGTCGTCCGGTGGCACTACCACAACGTCGGCGAGCGTCTCGTACCACGACGTGTGGTTGGAGTGATGTTCCAGGTGCGTGACGAACACCACTGGGCGATCGCGCTCGGGAATGTTGATGTACTGGCGCAGTCCCTGCGGTGCCTTGAGCCCGAGAATGCGCTGCAGTTTGTTGACGGCCGACGTCATCCCAGAGCCGCATGCGATGATGAGATCATCGGAGGACGCATTGACATGCGCGCGCAACATGTGATGCGCCTCGTGATACGCGAGCGTCATCGCCGACCCCGTGACCGATGACTCCGAGTGAGTGTTCCCTACAAACGGGCCAAAGCGCTCGACGAGCGCCGTTTCGATGGGACGGTACAGACGGCCGCTGGCGGTCCAATCGGCGTAGACAATGCGTTGCTCACCATAGGGCGAGAGGAACGTTTGGTCCTGGCCGATCGTGTTGGCCCGAAAGGGGGCAAAGTGCTGTTCGAGAGTGCTCACAAGTGCTCCTGAGGGGTCATCGCAGTGCGAACTGCCCGCGCCGCACGGAAACCTCGACACGCGGAGGGCGCGAGGCAACCGGTCTGCCTGTTCGGATCCCTCAAAACCGCCCGCATCTGCAGCCCAAAAGGGTTAGATTTCGAGGGTGGGACGCACGCTGGAGAGTGACTCCAGCGACCCCCGACACCTCTCTTTTCGCAGGATGCCACTCTGTCGTTCGGAACCCTCAAGTTGCACGCCAGCCTCCAGCGTGGGCTGAAAGAACTCGGCTTTACCCGCCCCACCCAAATTCAGGCCGACGCTATTCCGCCGGCGCTCGAAGGACACGATGTGCTCGCCTGCGCCATGACTGGCAGCGGCAAGACGATCGCCTTTGTGCTCCCGATTCTCGAAAAGCTGATTGAGAAGCCGCGCGGCACCACACGCGCGCTGATTCTCACGCCGACGCGTGAACTGGCCGCGCAGATTCTCGAAAGCATCAACGATGTGGCCGTGCACACCGGCATCACCGCTGCCACCGTGTATGGCGGCGTCGGCATGGGACCTCAGGAACATGCGTTCCGGAGCGGCGTGGACATCATCATCGCCACTCCGGGACGCCTGCTCGACCATTTCCGGCAGCCGTACGCCAAGCTCACCGGCATCGAGCATCTGGTGTTCGACGAAGCCGACCGGATGCTCGACATGGGCTTTCTCCCCGACATCCGTCGCGTCATTAAGCATCTGCCGGTCAAACGGCAGACGCTGTTCTTCAGCGCCACCATGCCGCCGCCAATCGCGCAGCTCACGCGCGAGATGCTCAAGTCGCCCGTCACGATCAACGTCGAACGGCAGTCCAAGCCGGCCGTCGGAATCACGCAGGCGGTGTATCCGGTGACGCAGGAGCTGAAGTCCGCGTTGCTCGTGGCGTTGCTCACCAAGGACGTGATGAAGGAAGCGCTGGTGTTCACGCGCACCAAGCATCGCGCCAATCGCTTGGCCGATTACCTCGTGAAGCACGGCATCAACGCCGAACGCATTCACGGCAATCGTTCGCAGTCGGCCCGCACGGCGGCGCTCGCGGGATTCAAGAATGGCACGTACCGCGTGCTGGTGGCCACCGACATTGCCGCACGCGGCATTGACGTGGAAGCGCTGGGTCACGTGGTGAACCTCGACGTACCAGCGGTGCCCGAGGATTACATCCACCGCGTGGGACGCACCGCGCGAGCGGAACTCACCGGCGACGCCTTTACCTTTGTTGCGCCGGACGAAGAAGCGGATTTGCGCGCCATCGAAAAAGCGATCGGCAAGCGCCTTCCGCGCGTCACGCTCCCCGACTTCAACTATTCGGCGAAGCCCGAAGGGCGTCTCGAAATTCCGATTGCCGAACGCATTGCCGAGATTCGTAAGCGGAAAGCCGAAGAGCGCGGACGCGCGGCGGAGAAGGCGAAGCGTCGTGGTGGTGCGCCGTCGTCGGGCGGCGGACGTCCGGGGAGCAGTCCGGCACGTGGTGGCGGCGCGAGCCGCGCCGAGTCCGGACGCTCGGAATCGAGTCGGAGCACCGGTCCGCAGCGTGATGCTGGGGCGCCGCGCAGTGGCAACACCAGTTCTTCTGCTGGGCCAAGCCGCGGCGTAGCGCCGCACCGCGGCAGCGGACCGAGCCGCGGGGCACGTGGTGCACGCGGGCCTGGTGGGTCGAGCTCGGGCGGTTCCGGACGCGGTGGTTCCGGCGGCGGTCGGTCGCGCTAGTCGCGACCGACCGTGAGGCAGTCCGTTAGGTAGCACACGCCGTTCAATCCCCGCTTTACACGGGCTCTTTGAGAGGAATCCATCATGAAGCGCAGCGCATTTCCGTTGCTCGTCCCCGCCCTGCTCGCCCTCGCGGCGTGCGGGCCCAAAGATGGCGCATCGAACACGGACGCCGCTCTCGCGGCGCCGGTGCCTGCTGAGGCCATGGCCGCGATTGATACGGCGACCATCATGCAGCACATCCGCGTCTTAGCCGCCGATTCGCTGCTCGGGCGCCAGCCCGGAAGCCTCGGCGAAACCAAGACGCTCGCGTATCTCACCTCGCAGTTCCAAGCGCTTGGCCTCAAGCCGGGCAACACGGATGGCACGTACGCGCAGAACGTGCCGCTTGTCGGCATCACGGTAAAGAACGTGCCGTCGCTGACCTTCACGAAGGGCGGCGTGACGAAGTCGCTCAAATGGCGCGACGACTTTGTGGCGTGGACCAAGCATGTCGCGCCCACCGCCGCGCTCAAGAACTCAGAACTGGTGTTCGTCGGCTATGGCGTGGAAGCGCCCGAGTTCCAGTGGGACGACTTCAAGGGCGTCGACGTGACGGGCAAGACGATCGTTGTGCTGGTGAACGATCCGCCGCTCGCCGACACCGCGCAGTTTGGCGGCCAGCGCATGACGTACTACGGACGCTGGACCTACAAGTACGAACAGGGGATGCGCCATAAGGCGGCCGGCGTGCTGATTGTGCACGAGACGGAACGCGCGGGCTATCCCTTTGCCGTGGTGCAGGGCCGAGTTTCTGAGCAGTTCGACCTCGTAACGCCCGACAAGAATATGGCGCGCAGCGATGTGGAAGGCTGGATCACGCTCGAGCAAGCGAAAGCATTGTTCACGATGGCCGGTCAGAACTTTGATTCACTCAAGGCGAAAGCCGCGACCAAAGAGTTCAAGCCGGTGCCATTTGGCATCACCGCCAACGTGTCGCTCGAGAACTCGCTGCGCACGGTGGACTCGCACAACGCCATGGCGAAGCTCGAAGGGAGTGACCCGAAGTTGAAGGATGAGTACGTCATCTACACGTCGCACTGGGACCACTTCGGCGTGGGTGCCAAAGTGAATGGCGACTCCATTTACAACGGCGCACTCGACAACGCGAGCGGCGTGGCCGCGCTGCTGACCATCGCCAAGGGCTACGTCGCGATGAAGACGCCGCCCAAGCGCTCGATCCTTTTCCTTTCTGTAACCGCCGAGGAGCAAGGGCTGCTCGGCTCCGCCTACTACGCGGTGACGCCCGTGTATCCGCTGGCCAAGACGGTGGCGGTCATCAACATGGATGGCGCACAGCAGTGGGGACCCACCAAGGATTTGACGGTGATCGGCTTGGGCGCGTCGGAGCTCGACGATTACGCCAAAGCCGCCGCCGCCGAGCAGGGGCGCGTGCTGCGGCCGGATGCAGAGCCGGAAAAGGGTTTCTATTACCGCAGCGACCACTTCAACTTTGCGAAGGTGGGCGTGCCGGCCTTTGATCCCGAAGGCGGCATTGATTACACCGGGAAGCCCGAAGGCTACGGTCGCCAGAAGCGCGATGAGTACACCAATAACGACTACCACAAGCCGACCGACGAGATCAAGAAGGATTGGGATCTCTCCGGCGAAGTATTGGATGCCAAGCTGTTGCTCTCGATGGGCTACCGGTTGGCGGGCGCGGAGAAGTTCCCGGAGTGGCGCGTGGGGAACGAGTTCCGCGCGGCGCGTGAGAAGATGATGAAGCCGTAGGTGTTTCTGTTTTCGGCGCGGAGTTGCTCCGTGCCGACCCGGCCTTTGCAAAAGGCCCCCCGCATCCGGCGTCCTCACAGCGAGCGCCTCCTGCGGGGGGCCTTTTGCTACGGCCTGCCCTGCCCCGCTCAGCGGCACGAGCCAGAAAGTCGTAAGATGAGAGACAGGTTTTCACCCTTACACAGGCGTAACCACCATGAGATGCACGACACGCGCGATCGCCGCGATCGCGATGGCCCTCCCCGTGTTCCTCGTTGCGCAGGAACGCGAGGACCGGACGCTGCTCACGCAGGCCCAGATGACGGCGATCATCAATGAGGTCTCGGGCGAGCGGGCGATGCACCACATCCTTGAGCTCGTGCCGTATCAGCGCGTGCGACTCCCCGAGGAGTACAGCGGACCGTACCGCGAGAGTCGCGTGATGGCGGATTTCGCCAAGCAATACGGCTTCAGCAATGTCTCCATTGAGGTGTACCAGAGCGGCGGCACCGCGTGGCAGCCCACGCAGGGCGAGCTCTGGATGACGACGCCCAAGCATACGAAACTCTTTGACATTCACGACATCGCGCTCGCGCTCGCCTCGCTAAATGCCAATGGCGATTTCAGCGCCGAACTCGTGGATGTGTCCGCTGGCCGAGCACAGGACTTTGAAGGCAAGGACGTGAAAGGAAAGTTCGTCCTCTCCTCCGGCTCCACCTCGTCCTCGTACCAGTTGGCCATTCAGCGCGGCGCCATTGGTGTGCTTGGTGTAAGCGCCATTGGCTATCAGCGCGCCATCGACTTCCCGACGCAGATTGTTTCGAGCACCGTGAACGCGCAGCCGGGGACGGTGGCGTGGTCAGTCACGCCCGAAGCGCATCACAACCTGCAGGCGCTGCTGTTCCGCGGAGAGAAGATCACCATTCGCTCTATCACCAAGAGCGTGCAGGTGTCGAACAAAGCCGAGTACGTGCACGCCGAGATTCCTGGTGATGGCAGCACGACGCAGGAAGTGGCCATCAGTGGTCACCTGTATGAAGGCGTGATCAAGCAGGGCGCCAACGACGACAACTCGGGCTGCGCACTGACGCTCGAAATCGGCCGTGCGTACATCAAGCTGATTGCCGAAGGCAAACTGCCGCGTCCAAAGCGCACGATCAACTTCCAGTGGGTGCCGGAAATTCAGGGCACCAATGCGTATCTCACCGCGCATCCCGAAAAGAAGGCGGTGATTATTGGCACGCTCAACTTCGACATGGAAGCGATTCGTATTGCCGACAGCCGGAGCTTCTGGGTGTTGCAGCGCACGCCCGACACCTTTCCGAGCTATCTCAACGACATCGCGCAGAGCGTGATGGAGTACATCGCCGACATCTCGCGCGAACGCGTGCGCTTCCGTCGCTCGCTGAGCGGCTACGCGCCCACGCAGCCGGTGGAGTCGCCGCACGGCAGCAAGGATGCGTTCTACATCAAGATTGACAAGCACTACGGCTCGAGCGACCACGTCACCTACATGCAGCACGGGATTCCGGCGGTGATGTTCATTACCTGGCCGGATATGTGGTACCACTCGTCCGAAGACACGCCCGACAAACAGGATCCGACGCAGTACAAACGCGCGGCCGCTGTTGGGCTCGGTGCGCTCTCCGTGCTCGCGATTGGCACCGACGATATGGCCGCGCGCGTCGTGAATGACAACCTCGGTCGCGGACTCTCGCGCATGGGCGAGTCGCACACCAAGGGGCTCGGCTATCTCGCCGACGCCACCGATGCGTCCGCGTTGACGACCGCGTACAAAGAAGCCAAGAACGCCATTGTGCACCAAGCCGGAATCGAAAAGGCGGTGGTGCGCACGGCGAGCGTGCTCTGGACCAACGTTGACGTAGGCAAGAAGCGTGTGGCCGGCTTTGAACCGTTGATTGACGCGCGCGCCAACGCGCTGCTCAACGAAGTGAAGGCCGCGTATCAAATGCAGGCCGCGCAGCGGAACGTACCGGCCGCCGAGCCGGTGATGACCGCCGAGGAGAAGGAAGCGGCGAACATCGTGGTGGAAGCGGTCCCGCAGGCTGCTGGCGCGGGCGGACGCGGTGCTGGAGGAGGAGGAGGAGGCGGCGGCGGTGGCGGTGGCGGTGGCGGTGGCGGTGGTCGTGGCGCCGCTGGTGGCCCGTCGCTCCCCGACGAGTTCAACGCCGAGTTTGGTTTGCTGCTCCCGAAGAAAATGACGGTCTTGCAGATTCGCGATTTCCTCAGCGGTGAGTTCACGCCGCTGCCGCTGAGCGAAGTGATGGCGGTGCTGAAGGCGAGAGCAACGGCAGGCTCGATCAAGCTCGTGCCGAAGGCCGCTGGCAAGTAACGCACGCAGTCGACACACAGCGTCGCCGACGGACAAAGAAAAAAGACGGGTCGCCAGTGTTCCGGCGACCCGTCTTTTTGTATGCCGTCCTGCCGTTTGGATTATGGCTTCGGTTTCGCGGTGCGTTCCGAGCTCGCGGCGGGCGATGCCGCGCCCGAGCTGGAGCCAGAAGCACCGGCGGAACCAGACGTAGCCGATGCGCTGGGATTCCCTGACTTCGTCGACGAGCCTTCCGAATAGCCGCGGCCCTTCACGACATGCCCAGGCGAACCACCAGCAATCCCCGTATCGGTTGGCCGCACCGTGACGACGACCGGCCCCGACGGCGCATACCAACCGCCACCAGGATAGCCGCCGCCGCCCCACGGATAGCCGTAGTTATTGGCGTAGCCGTATCGACCATACGAGCCATACCCGTACGCTGAGTAGCCGAGCATTCCAAAGCGATCACACATCGTCAAATACGACATCGAGTACGCGAGGCAACGCCGCAGATCGCTGTAGTCGTAGATCGGCATGCCATAGGCGTCGTAGCCAAAGATGCGACTGCCGCTGGCGAGCGACGACTCTGTTCCGCCCGCGCCACCTTCGGCGGCAGCACGCAACGACGCGTCGTTGGTTCTGGGATCGAGCGCGAACACGCGCGGATAGGCGAGCGCCACGAGCACATCAACGGTTTTCGGCGGCACGCCCTGATCAGCGAGCGCCGTCAGCATGGCCGCATTGACCTTGATCACGTAGCCGCGCTCGCGCTCCATCAACCACGCCTGCACCACGCCTTCAGGAAGACGAATGGAAGCGTCCGCGATGTCGACCGCCGTGAGTTCGATGGCCGCCGTGCGTGCAGCGCTCACCGGCAACGTGCGCCCCTTGAGTGCTTCGGTGATTTCGCTCGGCACACCCTTGAGGTCATCCGTCGACACAAACCGAAGCACGTGCACTCCGGTGCTCTTGCCGGAGGTGACCCCTTCGATGTCGATCCACTCACCCTTGGGGGTCATCGAAAACAGCCCACTCGCCGAGCGATGCAGATTGCCTTCGCACTCGAAGCTGCTGTGGACGTACACCACGAAGCCGGTCTTCGAGAAGCCCGCACCTTCCACGCCCGTGCACCCGTCGCGCGTGACCTGCTGCTCAGTGCCATCCGCCACAAAGTGCTGACGCTCGGTCATCTTCCCGTCCGATGACACGGTTATCACGTCCGCGCCGCCGCCACTCGGCACCACGCACCGCAATGGCGAGCGCGGCGCGGTGGTCGCGCCAATCACCCGAATGGTGGGCGCCGGCGCTTCCCAGCACCCGAAGAACGGCTGCCAGCGGGAGTCACCGGCGGCCTGCGCCGCGACGGTGCGCGCGGGCAACAGCAGCGCGGACAGCGTGAGCAGCGAGAAAGCACGACGAACGAACGGCGGGAGGTATGTCATGTGGACCATCCGGTTCAGTAACGAACGGTGAATCCCACCGAGGCATTGAACCCCGACAGGTCGATACGATTGAATCCGACAAAGCTCGTCCCCTGATCGCCGCTGGCGACGTGGTACTTGAGTTCCGTCGTGAGCGCCCACTTGGGCGAGAGCGCGTAATCCATGCCACCGGAGGCGTATCCCGTGGGCGTCCAACCTTCGGTGTTGAAGCTGTCGTGAAAGACGTGCAGCGATTTGGAGTCGATGAAGTCGCCTTCTTGGTGAAACTTGTATCCCATCAGACCGGCACCTGCACCGACGAATACCGAATACCGTGCCGGCACCCACGCGAAGTCACCGAGCGAGCGGCCGCGGCCCGTGAGATAGTATTTGGCACCGACAGTCACCGGCCAGCGCGCAAGACTCGTGTGCTGCTGGATAGGGAGATCAAGATTGTCGGTCCAGTGCCGGAACTCCGACGGCTTGTCGGCGCCCGCATACGCGACGCTCACCACCACGTCCGTGCGCGCCGTCAGCCGGAACGCGAGTTCTCCCGCCAAATTAAAAGCGTCGAAGGACCGCTGATTCAGCGTGAGATCTTGGCGAAACTGAGAATAGATGTCGCTCGACGCCGTTGGCATGGCGTAGCCGCCCGTGAGCGTAAACGTCACGGTGGGCGTGTGGAAGAGAAAACCGTTGCCCGAATTTTCCTGGCCGTACGCGGGGGACGCCACCGCGAACGCCGAGGCAATGCAGAGGGCCCGAACGAATCTGGTCATTGGCGCTCCAAAGCAGGGTGCGTCATCTTGTACACTATGGTATATGGCCGGTTCCGTCAAACCGGTCGCCGCCTCGGCGACTCAGGGGCGACTCAGGGGCGACTCAGAGAGGAGGCGCCAGACCGGTTAGTGGCCTGATTAGGGTCTCCCTCGGGCCGGCAACGGCCAGTACGCACGGTGCGTACAGCCAGCAGACACCTCGGGGCCAGCGCGTGAGCGCTGGGGCCCGTTGCCGTCGTTTGATCCTTCACCTTGGAGCATGAATGCGTCGCATTTCGACGAAGCTCGCCTGCCTGTTGGCGATCGCGATTCCGGCCACCGCCACATCGCAGGCCGCGGGCAAGCTCAACGCCTTCGGCAATCCCGAAAAAATGAAGCCCGCGCCGACCACGGCCGCGATCTCGGTGCGCGATCTCCAAATTCGCCTCTATCAGTTCTCCGACGATTCCATGATGGGCCGGCAGGTCGGCCGCGTCGGCAACATGAAGGGGACGACCTACATCGCCGCCGAAGCCAAGCGACTCGGCCTCGTGCCCGCCGGCGACAACGGCACCTTCTTTCAGGTGCTCCCCTACCACACGCGCCAGTTCACCAACCACTCGCGGCTGACGGCCAACGGCAACCCGCTCGCGTGGGAAAAAGATTGGGTTGGCGTCCCAGGCGCGCGCGCACCGCGCGCCGTGGCAAATGCCGACGTGATCTTCGGCGGCACCGCGGGCGACACCACCAAGCAGATTACCGCCGCGCAGGCCGCGGGCAAGTTCGTGGTGCTGTTGCCGGCTGCTCCGGTTGCGCCGGGCGCTGGACGTGGCGCGGGTGGCGGTGGACGTGGTGGCTTTGCCCCGCCGGCGCCGTCACGCTTTGTGGATGCGGCCGCCGTGGCCACGATTGATCTCGACGCGCTGACCGATGCGCAGCGCGCGGCCATCAATACGCCGACGATTGCGTCGGCCGGTGGCGCAGGGCGCGGTGGGCGCGCGGGTGGAGCCGCACCGAATGCCCCCGTCGACTCGATGGCCATTCTGCGTACGCAACTCGGTGCCATGGCTCCCGCCGCTGAGATCCGCGTTACCAAGAGCGCCGCAGCGGCCCTCTTTGGTGGTCGCGCGATTGACGGCCTCACCCTCGGCATCAAGGGTGGCACGGTCAACGCGTCGCTCGATTACACCGAACTGCCGAGTGAGTGGGCGCGCAATGTGGTCGCGATCATTCCGGGAAGCGATCCGGCGCTACGTGGACAGTACGTGGCCATTGGCGGTCACAACGATCACGTCGGCTTCAACACGCCGGTAGACAAGGACTCGCTCAAGGCGTTCAACAACGAACGCAACAAGCTCCTCCTCGCCAACAACATGACCGCGCTCACGCCGGCGCAGATGGCGACGATCCATGTCAACATGGACAGCATCCGCAAACTCGTGCCGAAGCCGCGCCTCGACTCCATCAACAACGGCGCCGACGATGACGGTTCCGGTTCGATGGCCGTGCTCGAGATTGCCGAAGCAATTCAAGCCATGAAGGTGAAGCCCAAGCGTTCGGTGCTCTTCGTGTGGCACACGGGCGAAGAAGCGGGACTCGTGGGCTCCGCGTTCTACACCCGCAATCCCACGGTGCCGATGGATTCGATCGTGGCGCAGCTCAACATCGACATGATTGGCCGTGGCCGTGCCGAAGATCTGCCGGGTGGTGGGCCGGATTACCTCGGCGTGGTGGGATCGTTCTTTGACTCGAAGGATCTCGGCGAGACGGTGGCCGCGGTGAATAAGAAGACGGCCAAGCCGCTCGCGCTCGACTACAAGTTTGACGATCCCATTTCGTGGTCGGGATACAACAACATCTACGGCCGCAGCGATCACTACAACTACGCGCTGCAGGGCGTGCCGATTGCCTTCTTCTTTACGGGACTGCACGGCGACTATCACCAGAAGACCGACGAGGCGGAGTTCATTGATTATCCGCACTACGCCAAGATCACCAACTACATCGAGCAGTTGACGGTCGAGGTGGCCAACGGTCCGCGTCCGCGCATGAATGGCAGCAAGCCGGCTAAGCCGCCCAAGCCGCTGGTTCCGTAAGCCGCAAACAAAAAACCGCCGCCGCGTCTGTTACGCGGCGGCGGTTTTTGCTGAGGGAACAAGCTCTTCGGCCGCCGTGAGCGAGACCGAATAGATCTCGGGGAGCGCGCTCGGGTCAATCCCGAGTGCCCGCGCACCTTCGCCCGCACCTTCCCAAAGTCCCAGTTCGTACGACTCAATCACCTGCAGGGCGTCTGAGTACGGGCCCTGTCGATCGAGCAGTGCGGATTTGACTTCGCCCGCCAAGTTGATGCGCTCCAGCACTTCGGAGAGCGGCACGCGGAAGACGGCGTCGAGCAACGAGAAGAGGCCCACGAGGAATGCCGTGCCTGCATCGTGCCCCGGCGAGCGCTTGGCGAGTTCTTCGGAGAAAAATCCGCGCTGCACCGCTTGGCGGGTGAGTTCGTCGGTGATGCCCGACTTGCCCGCACGCGAGGCGTAGGCAGCGAGCGCCAGCCAACGCACGAGGGTGGCGCGCCCCGCGAGGCGTAGCGCATGCGCAATCGACGAGATCCCGCGCCCACCCACCGACGCCGAGTTAACGATGCGCAGGAGCTGGAAGGTGATCGCGGGGTCGGAGGAGATGGCGCGCTCGAGTTCGCGCTCAGAAACGTCGGGGTTACGGGCCATCGCCATCACGCGAAGCGCGGCGACGGTGGAGGTCGGGAGTTCAGATGACGGCAACGGCTCCGGGCGCGCGAAGTGCGGGCCCTGGAATCCGTCGAACCCTGCGGCGACGCAGGCGTGATAGGTCTTGGCGTCGAACACGTGGTCGGCGACGACCGTTTTATGCTGCTTTTTGAGCGCCGTAACGAGCGGCTCAATGGTGGCGACGTCAAATGCACGAAGGTCGATACGGATAATGCCCGCGTGCGGCAGGAACTTGAGAACCGGATCGGTGGAACTCTGCGGACGCTGAAACTCGTCGAGCGCTACCAAAATGCCGTGAGCGGCGAGTTTGGCCACTTTGGCGACGAGATCGTCGGTGGCCGGCAGGTCGGGCGGCAACAGCACGACGAGCGACTTCGGGTCCGGCGACATGAAGATTTCGCTATCGAGTTCCCGTTCGCTCGCGCGCACCCACGCTGGGAGCCCACCACGCACAACGTCGAACCCGCCGCTCAGGAACGAGCGCGCAAAGGCGTCGCCCCCGTCGCCGCTATCGCGGAACCGGAGTTCGTAACCAACCGCTGTTTCAGCCTTATCAAAGACCGGCTGACGAACAAGGAAAATGTCTGACACAGGATGGGTTCGGTATTCGAGGTGCTGCGCCAAGTATCGGCACGTGGCCCGTGGGACACAAATGCCGAGCGCTGGGGGGATTCAGGCGTGACAGCCCCTCCGCCGAGCCGTAGCTTTGCGGTAGGAGGCACGCCATGAGAAAGAAAGTTGTGGGTCGTGTATCGGCTCGCGCAAAGGTGACACCCAAGAAAGTCACCGTGAAAGCCACCGGTCCGAAGGCGGCAGCGGTGGTTCCCGCCGCCGAATTGGCCAAAGTGAAGCGGGTTGTGAAGCAACACCTCCCCAAGGGGTACAAGGAGGTGGCGCAGGGAAGCCTCACCTGCTGGGTGGTGCCGCTGACCGCCTACCCTGACACCTACAATGGACACCCGCTCTGGTATGTGGCGATGGGTCCGCAAAAGAACTACCTGTCGCTCCACCTGGTGAATGTGTACGGGAGCAAGCCGCTCCAGCAGAAACTGGCCGATGGGTTCAAGGCGGCGGGAAAGAAACTGAACATGGGAAAGGCCTGCGTGCGCTTCACACGCGCCGACGATCTCGCTCTCGATGTCATCGGCGCCATCGTCGCCGCAACGCCGATGGCGGACTACATCGCCATGGCCAAATCGGTACGTCGAAAGTGAAGTGGCTCATCAATACGCTCGCGGCCTCGTTTGCCGGCGGCATCGCGTGGTGGCTTGGCGCAAAGGTCGGCATTATGACGGCGTTTTTTCTGAGCACCGTCGCGAGTGGCGTGGCGCTGTACTACTCGGCGAAGTGGATTCGCGAGCACCTGCCCTGAGGGCGGCGGTTTCAGCGATTCGATGGTAGCCGTGCGTTAAGGTTGGATGGCGATGGCCTGATCGTCCCCACATTCCGGGAGTTGTTCGATGCGCGTCCCTTTCTCGATCCTGGCAACTGGTTTGGTTGCCGTCATCGCTTCTTCGCTGCCGGCGCAGGGTGCGCCCGCCGCCGCCGATTCTACCGATCCCATCAAGTCGATGGTGGCACAACTCGACCTCGAGCGGTACAAGGCGACGATCAAGGGGCTCACGCAGTTTGGCGATCGCCGCCAGGGCACCGACCGCAATCAGGCCGCGGTGGAGTGGATTGAAAAGCAACTCAAGAGCTATGGCTGCGCTGACGTCGAACGGCTCACCTATGATTTTCAGCCGCCAGCCCCGCGCGCTGGTGGTGCTGGTGCGGCGGGTGCAGCAGGGGCCGCTGGGCGCGCTGGTGGCGCAGGAGCAGCCGGTGGTCGCGGTGGCGCGCCATTGGTGGCGCAGGGCGGCGGGAGGCCACGTGGTATGCGCACGCGCACCGGCGTGAACAACGATTCACTCGCGCAAACCGACCCCAAGCTTCGCGCGCTCAATGCACAGCCCACCACGCCCGGCAAACGTCAGGAAGTGGTGTGCACCAAAGTGGGCAGCACGCACCCTGAGGAGATGTACATCGTGGGCGCGCACATGGATGGCCACGGCTGGGGCGAGGCCGCCAACGACGACGGCTCCGGCACGGCGATCGTGATGGAACTGGCGCGCATCTTCAGCAATCCTGAGGTGCGCACCGAGCGCACGATTCGTTTTGCCCTCTGGAACAACGAAGAAACCGGGCTCAACGGCGCGCGCGCCTACATCGACCAGCGCCAAGCGCTGCAGGGCAAAGAAAGCCCAGCGGGATCGGGCAAATATCCGGAGCCGAAATGGCTTGGCATGATCCAGCACGACATGATGCTGTTTGATCACGGCATGCCGAACCCCGATGGCACCATTCCGAAAGAGCAGCGCCCCGAAGCGGACGTGAACGTGGAGTTTCAGGTGGCGTCAAAAATGGTGAGCGGCTCACAGGCACTGGCGTGGGTGTTGCACGCGGCCAACGAAAAATACGCCACCGATTACCCTGCCTCGGTGGGGAGCCACATGACGAACACCGACTCAGGGCCGTTCCAAGACATTGTGCCTTCGGTGAGCCTGCGCGAAAACGAGCGCGGCGCACAGATCGGCAACGGCTGGGATCCGCACTGGCATCAGGTGACGGACATGTTCTCGACGTTCTCGGACAAAGACTTCCGGCTCGGACTCAACGCAGCGCAGACCACGCTTGGCGCTCTGGGTCAGCTCACGGGCGCGACGATCGTCAAGAAGTAGCGGGACGCGAGAAGTCGGGGTGAAGTAGCGGCGCTCGCGCGCCGCTACTTTTTTTTGCCCGCCGAGAGGACGAACCCCGCCCCGCGCCGCGTGGCGATGGTCACGGTGGCGCGGGCGGAGGCGAGCTTACGGCGGAGCCGCGCGATGTTCACGTCGATGACGTTGGTGCCCGGGTCGTAGGCCAACTCAAGCACGTGCGCGAGAAGCGCACTACGCGGCACGACTTCGCCCACGCGCATCAGAAAATACTCGAGAAAAGCAAACTCGCGTGCGGCAAAGGGCACTAACTCGGTGCCCACGTACACTTCGCGCGCGAGCCGGTTGAGCACCACGTTGCCAGCGGCGAGCTGCTCCGTGCGCTTGGCCCCGCCGCGGCGCACGAGCGCGCGCACACGCGCCTTGAAGACATCCACGTCGATGGGTTTGCCAATGCAATCGTCGGCGCCGGCATCGAGTGCGCGCACGGTGACTTCATTGCTGAGGGTGCCCGTGACGACGAGCACGGGAGTATCGCGCCCCGCGCGGCGCAGTGCGTTGAGGAGCGGCACGCCGTTGCCGTCGGGGAGTTGGAGATCGAGGATGATGACGTCGTACGCCGTCGTCAGCGCGCGCGCACGCGCGCCGGTCGCCGTTTCGACCTCCTCCACCACGGAGAACCCGAGCTCACGAAGCAGTCGCTCCATGAGCAGGCGCATAGTTCGATCATCCTCAACGATGAGCGCGCGCACCGACATCCCTCCGCTGAAAAATTACCGCAGCATACTCTAGCGACTGAGACTATGACAGAAGTGTAATGATGTTGTGTGGATTGTGTAACCCAACCAAAAATAAAACCGACGATTCTTATCCCGTAGGTCAAAACCGACCTCAACCCCTTTCCAAGGAGACCCCGTGTACAAGCACATGAGCACGAAGTTTGTGATCGCGGCCCTCCTGGTCCTTGGCAGCCGTACAGGGTTCGCGCAGACCGCAACGCAGACTGTAACGTTCCAGGTAGATGCCATCAATCAGATCAGCGTCTCGGGATCCCCGAGCCTCTTGATCAACGCGGCGACGACCGGCAGCGCGCCGACCTCGGCCACGGCGACCGGCTCGACCTATTCCGTTACGACCAACCAGTCGAGTGCCAAGATCACGGGGAGCATTGCCTCGGCGATGCCGACCGGCTTGACGCTCTCGGTCACCCTCGCGGCCCCGG